>DASWHY010000386.1:0-3114 GCA_036397955.1 Thermoanaerobaculia bacterium
CCGCGCCGGCGCGTCGAGCGCGTCGGCGGCGAGGAAGGTGGTGCGCAGCGCCTCGTGGCGGCGGACGATCTCCTGGAGCGCGGCGGCCAGGGCCGCCCGGTCGAGCCGGCCGCGCAGGCGCCATGCCACGGGCACGACGTAGGAGGCCCCTTCCTCGCCGAGCTGCTCGAGGAACCAGAGCCGCTCCTGGGCGAAGGAGGCAGGGGCCGGCCCGCTCCAGGCGCGGCGGTCGATGGGCGCCGGGCTGCTCCAGGCGGGGCGAGCGATGGGCGACGGCGCCGCTCCCTTCGTCTGCCGCTGCCATGTCTCGAGATGGGCGGCGAGGGCGGCGAGCGTCGGCAGCTCGAAGACCTTGCGCAGCGGCAGCTCGAGGCCGAAGACCTCCCGCACCCGCGAGACCACCTGGGTGGCGAGGAGGGAATGGCCGCCGACGGCGAAGAAGTCGTCCTCGGGGCCGACGGCCGGGAGGCGGAGCACCTCGGCCCAGATGTCCGCCAGCAACTCCTCGGCCCAGGTGCGCGGCGCCGCCGGCCGCTCCACCCGCTCCCAGACCGGCGCCGGCAGCGCCTTGCGGTCCACCTTGCCGTTGGGGGTGAGCGGCAGCGCTTCGAGGAGCACGAAGGCCGAAGGGACCATGTAGTCCGGCAGGCGCTGCGCGAGGAAAAAGCGCAGCTCCGAGACCTCGAGCCCCGCCCCTACGGGCACGACGTAAGCGACCAGCGCCTTCTCCCCGGGCTCCTCCTCGCGCGCCAGGACCACGGCCTCGCGCACCGCCGGATGCACCGCGAGCGCCGTCTCGATCTCCCTCAGCTCGATGCGGAAGCCGCGGAGCTTGATCTGGTCGTCGATCCGCCCCAGGAACTCCAGCTCGCCGCCCGGCAGCCAGCGGGCGAGGTCGCCGGTGCGGTAGAGGCGCGCGCCGGGCTCGGCGCTCACCGGGTCGGGCACGAAGCACTCGGCGGTGAGCCCCGGCCGCCCGAAGTAGCCGCGGGCCAAGCCGTCCCCCGACGCGTAGAGCTCCCCCACGGCGCCCACCGGCACCGGCCGCAGCGCCCCGTCGAGGACGTAGGCGCGGCTGTTGGCGATCGGCCGCCCGATCGGCACGCCGGCCCCCTCCACCGGCGCCGTGCGCACGCTGTGGCAGCAGGTGAACGTGGTCCCTTCGGTCGGACCGTAGCCGTTGATCAGCGCCACCCCGGGCAGCCCGGCGAGGGCGCGGCGGACGTGGCTGGAGGAGAGCACGTCGCCGCCGGCGAGGAGCTGGCGCAGCGGCCGCAGCCGCTCCAGGTGCCGCTCCACCATCCGGTGGAAGAGGCCGGCGGTGAGCCAGAGCGTCGTGACCCCTTCGCGGGCGATCGCCTCTCCCAGCTCCTCGAGGGAGGCGGGACCCGGCGGGAAGATCACCAACCGGCCGCCGTTCAGGAGCGGCCCCCAGATCTCCAGGGTCGCGGCGTCGAAGGAGACCGGCGCGAACTGCAGGAAGACCTCGTCGGGCCCGAAGTGGACGTAGTCGGTCTCCTGCACCAGCCGCACGACGTTGCGGTGGGAGACCGCCACCCCCTTGGGCCGGCCGGTCGAGCCGGAGGTGTACATGACGTAGGCGAGGTTCGCCGCGTCGCCGCCGGCGCCGGCCTGCGCCGGCGCCTCCTCGCCGCCCAGGGCTTGCGGTACGAGAACCCGGACGCAGCCGGGGCGGTCCGGCAGCAACCCGGCGAGGTGCTCCTGCGTGACCAGCACCGCGGCGCGGACCTCCTCCACCATGAAGGCCAGCCGCTCCCGGGGGACCTGCGGGTCGAGCGGGACGTAGAAGCCCCCGGCCTTGAGGATCCCGAGCAGCGCGGGTGCCAGCTCCAGCGAGCGCTCGACGCAGAGGCCCACGGCGATCTCGGGGCCGACGCCGAGAGCCCGCAAGCGGGCGGCGAGGCGCTCGGCCCGCGCGTCGAGCTCGGCGTAGCTCAGCGTCTCGCCGCCGCAGGCGACCGCCACCGCATCCGGGGTCCGGCGCGCCTGCGCCGTGAAAAGGGCGTGGACCGTCGCCTCGCGCGGGTAGGCCGTCGCGGTGCGGTTCCAGGCCACGACGACCTGCTCGCGCTCGACGGCGGAGAGCAGCGGCAGGTCGGCGAGGCGCGCCGCGGGGTCCGCCACGGCCCCCTCGAGCAGCGTGCTCAGATGGCCGAGCAGCCGTTGGACCGTCGCGCCGTCGAACAGGTCGGTCGCGAACTCGGCCGCCGCCAGCAGGCCGCCCGCCGCGTCCCGCCCCTCCACGAAGGCGAGCGTCAGGTCGAACTTGGCGGTTTTTCCTGCCAGCGCGAACGGCTCGACCGTGAGCCCGGGCAGCTGCGGAAGAGCGATGGGCGCGTTCTGGAGCAGCACCAGGATCTGGAAGAGCGGCGCGTGCGACAGCTCGCGCCGCGGCTGCAGGTGCTCCACCACTTTTTCGAACGGCAGGTCCTGATGGGCGTACGCTTCGAGCGTCGTCTCGCCGGCGCGCGCGAGCAGCTCCTCGAACGGCATCTCCCCCTGCGGCCGGCCGCGCAGCACGAGGGTGTTGACGAAGAAGCCGATGAGCCCCTCGATCTCGGCGCGGTTGCGGTTGGCGATCGGGGAGCCGAGCAGCAGGTCCTCGCGGCCGGTCAGGCGGTGGAGCAGCGCCTGCACGCCGGCGAGGAGGGTCATGAACAGCGTGACCCCTTGGCGCCGCGCCAGGGCGTGGAGGGCGGCCGTCAGCTCCGGCGGCAGCCGGAACGGCAGGGTGCCGCCGCGGAAGGTCTGCACCGCCGGGCGCGGTCGGTCGGCCGGCAGCTCCAGCACCGCGGGGGCTCCCGCCAGCGCCTCGCGCCAGTAGGCGAGCTGGGTTGCGAGGGTCTCGCCGGTGAGCCACTCGCGCTGCCAGGCGGCGAAATCGGCGTACTGGACGCCGAGAGGCGGCAGGGGCGAAGGCTGCCGCGCCGCGAAAGCGCGGTAGAGCACCGCGACTTCGCGCAACAGCACCCCCATCGACCAGCCGTCGGTGACGATGTGATGGAGCGCGAGCAGAAGGACGTGGTCTTCGCGACCGAGCCGGACGAGCGCCGCCCGCACCAGCGGACCGCGCGCGAGGTCGAAGCCGCGGCC
>DASWHY010000387.1:0-6262 GCA_036397955.1 Thermoanaerobaculia bacterium
TGCCGCCGCCGTTGGGGCCGAGGAAGCCGTAGACCTCGCCCGGCGCCACGGTGAAGGAGACGCCGCGCAGCGCCGGGCGGTCGCGGTAGGAGAACTCGAGCCCGGAGGCCTCGACCGCGGCGGTCTCGGCGGTCACGCCAGGCCGTCGACCAGCATGACCGCGAGGAGGGCCGGCAGGTAGAGGATCGAGGCGAGCATCAGCCGGCGGGCGGCCGGGGTCGAGCGCCGGCGCGCGAAGTCCACGCCGAAGCCGAGGTAGGCGAGGCCGAGGACGAGGGCGCCGAGGAAGTAGGGCACGCCGAGCAGCCCCTGCACCGCCGGCAGCAGCGAGATCGGCACCAGCGCCGCGCCGTAGAGGAGCACCTGGCGGGCGGTGCGCGACCCTTCCGGGTCGTGGACCGTGAGCATCGGCAGGCCGGCGCTGGCGTAGTCGGCGCGGCAGAGCCAAGCGATGGCGAGGAAGTGCGGCATCTGCCAGAGGAAGAGGATGCCGAAGAGCGCCCAGGCGCCGGGGTCGAGCCCGTCGCGCACGGCCGCCCAGCCCATGAGCGGCGGGATGGCGCCGGGCACCGCCCCGACCACGGTGTTGAGCGAGCTCACCCGCTTGAGCGGCGTGTAGGCGAAGACGTAGCCGGCAAGGGCGAGGGCGCCGAGGAGGGCGGTCAGGAGGTTCACCGCCAGCGCCAGCTCGAGGAGCCCGGCGACGGCGAGCCCGACGCCGAAGAGGAGCGCGACGTCGGGGTCGAGCCGCCCGGCCGGGAGCGGCCGCTCGGCGGTCCGGCGCATGCGCGCGTCCACCTCCCGCTCGAGGACGTGGTTGAGCGCCGAGGCGCCGGCCGAGACGAGGCCGGTGCCGGCCAGGGTGTGGACGAGGAGGAGCCAGGGGAGGCGGGCCTCGCCGCGCGCCAAGAGGAACCCGAGGCCGGCGGTGAGGACGACCATCAGGGTGATCCCCGGTTTGGTCAGCTCGACCAGGTCGGCGAGGCGGACGGCGGCCAGCGGCCGCGCGGTTGCGGGGGCGGCGTCGGCCTTCACGCGGCGACCTCCTGCGCCGCGGCGGCGCGCGGCAGCGCGGCCGGCGCGGCGGCGCGGCGCGCCTCGAGGGCCATGACCAGACAGGTCCCGAGCAGGACCGCTCCCGTCGCGACGTGCAAGGTGTTGGGGAGAACGGCCTTCTGGGTGAGGACGACGGAAGCTCCGAGGGCGATCTGCAGGGCCAGCACGCCGAGCGCGCCCAGCGCCGGGGCCACGAGCGCGCGCTGGCCGCGATGGCGCGTCAGGACCCGCGCCGCCGTCGTCGCCACGGCGAGGGCAACCCACAGCGCCCCGACCCGATGCAGGTAGTGGACGCCGATGCCGAAGCTCCAGTGCGGCGGCACGAGCCCGCCGAAGACGTCCGGGAAGGTGGGGATCGCGAGCCCGGCGCCCGAGTGGCGCATCACCGCGCCGACGAGGATCTGCACGTAGACGAGCGCCGCGGTACACGTCGCCAGCCACCGGAGCCGGCCGTCGCCCTTGCCTGAAGTTTCTTCGCCCGCCCGCCAGCGGCCGGACGTCACCACCGCCAGCGCCACGACGAGGCAGAGAAAGGCCTGCGCCAGCGCCGCGTGCGCGATGGACACCGCCGGCGGCAGGAAGAGGCGCACCGTGAGCCCGCCGAGGAGCGCCTGCGCCACGACCGCCGCGAAGGCCGTCCAGGCCAGGCGGCGCACCCAGCGGCGCGATTCCGCCCGCTGCGTCCAGAGCGCCAGCGCCAGGGTCAGCAACCCGACCGTGCCGGCGATCAGCCGGTGGCCGTGCTCGGCGCGCACGGTGTCGATCTGCCACCAGCGCGGCGGGTTGAAACCGCCGTAGGAGGTCGGCCAGTCGGGCACCGAGAGCCCCGCCTCCTTGCTCTTGACCAGCCCGCCGGCGGCGATCAGCAGCACGACGGCGCAGGCCAGGAAGACGGCGAAGCGGTGGAGCTGCGTCATGCGGGATGGGATGGGGACGACCTTCAGCGGCCGCCGGGAGTGTAGCGGAACGGGGCGGCGATTGCAGCCGGGCCCGAGAACGCGAAACCCCCCGCGGCGGGCGCCGCGAGGGGCTTCTGGAGAAAGCGCGGAACGCCTAGGCCGCCGCCTTGGGCGCGAAGCTGAAGCTGATCTCGACCGTGCCGCTCTCGGGCACCGTCACCTGCTGCGTCTGCGTCCCCAGCTCCTCGTGCCAGGCCTCGATCTCGTAGGTGCCCGGCGGCAGCTTGGCGATCGAGAAGCTGCCATCCTCGCCGCTCACCGCGTAGTAGGGGTGGTCGAGGACACCCATGTAGGAGCTCATCCAGGGGTGGACGTCGCACTTGAAGGGGACCATGACCTCTTTCGCGGTGAAGGTCCTCTCCTTCTCCATGTCCTTGAACGGCTGCCCCTCGTTGAACTCGGCGTTCGCCGTCGGCATGGCGTGGATGTTGTGCAGCGTCGCGTCGCTGTTGCGGATGACGAACGGCTGCCCCACCTGGATGCCGGAGATGTGCGGGTGATACTGGCACCCCTGCTGGTCGAGCACCTTCTTCTCCGCCGGCGCGTCGAACGTCATCCCCGCCGGCAGCCCCGACTTGACGTAGACGAAGACGTTGGCGAGGTTGCCGTCCTTGGCCACGATCTTCTCGGTGGTGACGGGCGTGGTGTGCAGTCCGGCGCAGACCGGGTCGGCGTCCATGGCGATTGGGGTGTCGGGATCGGCGGTGTCGGTATAGGCCACCTTGCCGTTGACCGTGCCGGCCTTCGACTCGTCGAAGCCGGCCGGTGCGGTCTCCTCGGCCTGCTCCTTCTCGCCACCGCCGCAGGCGGCGAAGACCGCCACCAGGCAGAGGGCGAAGAGCACCAACAGCGAGTTCCTCTTGATCACGTGCAAGCCTCCTCGTGGATTCGTGGATGGGCCGGAGGGGGGCCCGGAGGGCGCTCCGGCGCGTGAATCATATGCAGGACTCGGGCCGGACTCGGGGCCTCAGGGCGCCCCGGCCGCCACCGGCGCGGCCTCCGCCGGGGCCGGCACGGGTGCCACACCGGCACGCACCCCGCCCGCGAGGCGCCAGATGTGGTCGCGCAGCGCCGCGGTCACCTTGGCGACGTCGTTGAGGTAGGCCTTGAGCTCCGCCTCCGAGCCGAACTGGGCGAGGAGGCGCTGCTTCTGCGCGGCGTAGAGCGGCTGGTCGATGGCCTGCGCCACCGGCGACACCCGCTTGCCCGGCTCGACCTCGGTGAAGAACGCCGGCATGCGGGTGCCCGGCACCCAGCGCTGCGGGTCCTCGATCCAGGAGGGCACCCAGACGTGGCGCAGGCGCTCGCCGGCGAGGAGCAGCGACGGCGCCAGCTCGGCGGTCGCGGCGCCGGCGGCCACCGGCCCGGAGGGGTGGCACTTGGCGCACTGGAACATGTCGAAGACCACTTGGCCGACCGCCAGCTCGCGCGGGTGCGCCGCGACCGGCGCCGTGGTCAGCGGGTACGCCGCGTCGCGGGAGGCGAAGTAGGAGATGACGGTGTTGACCTCGTCGTCGCTGAACTGGAAGGTGGGCATGCGCACGGTGAGCCACGGCCGCATCTTCACCCGCGACGGGTCGTGGAGGTAGCCGAAGAGCCAGTCGCCCTGGACGCGCGCCCCCTCGGCCGCCAGGTTCGGCGGCAGGAAGGCCGGGTCCTGGATCATGCTCTTGATGGCGTGCCCGTGCCCCTCGATCAGGTGGCACCCCTGGCAGTTGTAGCGGGTGATGAGCTTCCGCCCCGCGGCCAGCGTCGCGCCGCCGTCGCCGTTGCCGGCCTTGCGCGTCGCGACGACCGACTGCTTGGTGAAGCCGAGGAGGTTCGAGAGCACCGCCTGGGCCTCGCGCTCGCTCATGCCGAAGTTCGGCATCTTGAGCAGCTCGTTGTAGTCCTTGACCTCCTCCTTCCCCTCGTCGAAGACGCGCGGCCGCTCGAGCTTGGTCTCGAGCCAGTCCTGCCGCGTATGGGCCACCTCGTGGACGTGGCCGAAGTCGAACTGGTGGACCGGCTTCGAGCCCTCCTCGGTCAGCTCGGTGCCGATCGGCTTGAAGTCCTCGAAGCCCTTGATGTCGTGGCAGCCGTAGCAGCCGTACTTGGCGATCGACTGCTGGCCGAGGTAGACCAGCCGGTCGCGGTCGCTCATGTCGCCCAGCCGGGCCTCGGCGCCGGCGATCGAGAGGGTGTTGGTCAAGTAGCCGCGCACCAGCTCGTCGCGCTGCTTCACGGGCGCTCCCGGCAGGCGCAGCCCTTCGTACCTCGCGTCGCGCGACGAGAGCAGATAGGCGGTGACGTCGGCCGCCTCCCGGTCGGTCAGCCGGAGGTCCGGCATGTTGGTCTCGGGGAAGTACTGCTTGGGATTGCGCACCCAGGCGTAGAGCCAGCCGGGGTCCACCTTGCTGCCGGTGCGCACCAGGTTCGGGCCGTGCAGGCGGTTGATCGTGGGGAAGAAGTCGTCGCGCTTGGCCTTGCCGTCGAGCACGTGGCAGCCGGCGCAGCCGACGGTCTCGAAGAGGAGCCTCCCGGCCGTCGGGTCGCCGGCCGGCGGCGCGGGATACCGCGGCCGCTCGGACTCCTGCCAGAGGTAGGCGACGATGCCGGCGATCTCCGCCCGCTGCCGTTCGAGGTCCCCCGGCCGGTTGGTGTTCTCCTGGTGGAAGAAGTGGGGCATCCAGGTCGTCGGGTGGAAGTCGCGCGGCGCCTCGATCCAGCGGTAGGCCCACGCCGGCGTCGTCTTGCCGGCGATCCGCGCCAGCGACGGCCCCGCCTTGCGCAGGCCGGTGAAGGGGGGCAGCTCGATCGGGTGGCACCCCTGGCAGCCCATGTGGACGATCAGCTCGCGGCCGACGTCCTGATGCTCCGAGCGCGGCGTCCAGACGTCGCCGGCGTGGCAGGAGACGCACCCCGCCTCCGACATCTTGGCCGGCAGGATCGGCGTCTCCAGGTACTTCTGCCGCTCCCAGCCCCACTTCTCCTGCCACTCCCGCGCCTCCTCCTCGGACTCCGGCGTGTGGCCGGCGCGCGCGAACTCGGTGGCGCGGTCGAGGCCGCCGTGGCAGGTGGTGCAGCCGAAGCGGGTGTAGGGGTGGGGCGAGCCGTCGCCGACGAAGAGGTCGAGCCGCGGGTGGCTGCGGAAGGGTTGCCGCCACTCCTTCTCGTCCTCGAAGCCGGGGCGGTTGGCCGCCACGTGGCAGGTCATGCAGCGGTCGACGCGGTCGACGTCGGTGAAGTTGATGTCGTGGTAGAGGCCGGGCAGGACGACCTGCTCGATCTTCAGGCTCGGCTGGACGAAGTCCATGAGCGGCGCGTTGAGGAGGAAGAAGTCGAGGTCCTTCGAGAGCTGGGCGAGCCGCTCCTCGAGCCCGGCGAGCCCCTCGCGCAGCGCCTCCAGCCGCTCCTCGGCGGCGGTCCGCGAGGCGGTGCGCTCGGCAATCTCCTTCTGCTTGGCGGCGCGCGCCTCGCCGTACTTCTCGAGCGCCATCTTTTCCTGGCGCAGCCTCTCCCGCAGCTCCGCGACTTGCCGCTCCTTCGCCGCGATCTCCCCCTTGTCTCCCCCCTGGATCGCCTCGTCGTACTGGTAGCGGGCGGTGTCGACGAGCGACTTGGTGGCGCGCCAGCGGGCGTCGGCGGCGTAGACCTGGTCCCCCAGGTCGCGCTCCTCGGCGCGCAGCTTCTCGATCTCCTGCTCGTGGGCGGCGATCTCCTTCTCGGCGGCGGCGATGTCCTGCTCGAGCCGGGCGATCTGCTCGTCGTCGATCTTCTTCCGCTCCGCCTCCATCTCCTTCTGCACCTTCGCCCGCTCGAGGGTGCGGAACTCCGCCTGCAGCCGCTTCCAGGGCTGCGCATAGTCGGCCACCACCATCCAGATCGTCACGCCGAGCAGCGCCAGGGCGCTCAGCGCGAAGACCATGTTCATGGCGCCGAAGTCGTAGTGGCGGTCGGGGCGCTTCTCGGGCGGAGACGAGCGGGTCGCCATGTCAGATGTTGAAGAAGAACTCCTGGATGTGGATGAAGTACTTGAGGTTGAAGAGCCAGCGGCAGTACATCTTGATCGGCAGCATCATCATGACCAGGAAGAGGCTGATGCCGACGTAGTAGCGCGGCGCCCCCATCTTCTCGTAGAAGCGGCGGAACCAGCGGGTCTTCTTGGCGAGGAGCACCGGCAGGACGACCAAGTAGAAGCCGACGAGGAGGATCCCCGGCAGCTCGCGGATGAACCAGTTGCCGGGCAGGCCGGTGCCCAGCATGCG
>DASWHY010000388.1:0-2412 GCA_036397955.1 Thermoanaerobaculia bacterium
CCCGGCGCCCGCCGCGGCTCTTTCGGCTCCCAGCCGCCTTCGCGCCGCCCGCCATGCTCGCCGCGGCCGCCGCGCTCGCCGGGGGGCCGCCCGCCGCGCGGCGCCCCGCCGCCCGCTTCCCGGAGCTCGGGCCGCCGCTCCGGTCCGTGTCCGAACGGCTCCCGCCGCTCCGGTGCGCTCCGCCCCTCGGGCGGCGCGACGTTTCCGTCTGCCTCCGCCGTCGCAGGCGCGGCCACGGCCGGCACCCCGGCCGCCCGCCGCGGGTGGTCGGGATCGACCTCGATCATCACCTTGCGCGCCGTCCTCAGGAAGCCGTGCCGCTTCTCGATCGGCGTGTAGGCGACCTCCTCGGGGGGAATGTCGAAGTGGCTCGCGGCGAGCACCAGCGCCTGGCGCAGGGAGCTGCCGGAGAAGAACCGCCGCTTGGGTCCGTCGTCGTTCATGGGGCCGGCTTCCGCCTCATCTTGCGGGGCGCCCGCTCCGGCTCCTCGCCGGCCGCGTCGGTCCCGCGGGAACGGTTGTAAACCGCCTGCTGCGCGATGGTCAAGACGTTGTTGGTCAGCCAGTAGAGGACGAGGCCGCTCGGGAAGCCCAGGAAGAGGGCGGTCATCAGCACCGGCATCCACTGGAAGATCCGCCGCTGCATGGGGTCGCCCGACATCGGCGCCAGCTTGACCTGCAGGAACTGCGTGACCCCCATGACGATCGGCAGCACGTAGTAGGGGTCTTTGGCGGAGAGGTCCTGGACCCAGAAGAGCCACGGCGCGCCGCGCAGCTCGACGGCGTTGAAGAGGAGCTTGTAGAAGGCGAAGAAGACCGGGAGCTGGAGGAGCATCGGCAGGCACCCGCCGGCGGGGTTCACCCCCTCGCTGCGGTAGAGCGCCATGATCTCCTCGTTCATCTTGCGCTGCGCCTCGAGGTTCGGGCGCCCCTGCTTGTCCTTGAGCTTGGGGCGGTAGCGCTCGCGCACCGCCTGCATCTTCGGGTTGAGCTGCTGCATCTTCCGCATCGAGACGTAGCTCTTGTGGGTGAGCGGCAGGAGCAGCAGCTTGATGGCGATCGTCATCAGCACGATCGCCCAGCCGTAGTTGGCGACGACGTTGTCGTAGAGCCAGTGCAGGGCGAGGAGCAGCGGCCGGGCCAGGAAGCCGAAGGGCGCGAGGCGGATCGTCTCCTCCAGCCCCCAGGGGAGCGCCGCCAGCGTGGCGTACTCCTTGGCCCCCCAGTAGGCGGCGGCCTTGAGGGTCTCGCCGCGCGGGTCGAAGAGGAGGAGGAAGTCCCGCCCGTAGTCCTTCTGCTGCTTGGTGATCTCGTCCTTGGGCGGCATCGGCACCCAGCGGGCGCCCCCCTCGGCCAGCGGCTCGACGAGCACCGGCCGGAAGACCGCCTTCTCGAGCGCCCCGGCCTCGGGCACCAGCACGGTCAGGAAGTAGGTGTCCTCGAGCCCCGCCCAGCGCAGGCCGCCGCCGCCCAGCTCGACCGGCTCCCAGGTCCCCTTCGGCACCACGGTTTCGACCTCGTCACCCTGCCTGTAGACCCCGGCGGCCTGGAGGAACTGGCTCCCCGCCTCCTCGGCCGTCGGGTTGCGCAGGCCGGGCCCGAGGAGAAGGGCCCAGGGCGTGCCGCCGGCGACCGTGGCCTCGACGTCGAAGACCTCCTCGCCGCGGAAGCGGAAGCGCTTGACGGCGTCCCCCTCCGGGCCGCGGTAGCGGAAGGCGAGCTCGGGCGCCGCGGCCGTGCCGGCGCGCTCGACGGCGTAGAGAGCCTGGTCCAGCGGCAGCGCGCCGCCGGCCGGATCCACGATGGTGAAGGGGTAGGGCTGGCCGGCGCGCCGGCGGACGAGGTCGAGCCCCTTGCCGTCGGGCCCGCGGTGCTCCTTCAAGACCAGCGAGAGGAGCTGCGCGCCGCGGTTGGTGAAGATGGCGCGGAAGGCGTCGGTCTCGACCACGACCCGCTCTTCGCGCGCCGCGGCGACCGGCGGCAGCGGCTCAGCCGGCTCCTGGCTCGGGGCGGCCTCCGGGGGGGCGGCCTCCGCCGGCACCGCCGTCGCCGTGGTCTCCACGCCCGTCGTCGCGGCCGGCGGCTGCGTCGCGGGCTGGGGCTCGGGCGCGGCCTCGCCGGCGTCCGGTTTCCCGTCCGCGCCGGGCGGCGGGGCAGGCGGGAAGAGGGCCATCCACCCGAGGTAGACCGCCATCGAAAGGAGGAAGGCGACGAGGAGGCGGCGATAGTCCACTGTGGAGAGAGTCCTTTCCCGAATCAGGTGCCGCGCCGGCGGCTCGGGGCCGTACCGGTCACGGCAGGTCCACGCCGCCGGCGCCTAAAGGTTGACAGCGGCAGACCCGCCCCGCCGCCAGCGCGCCGCCGCGCCAGAAGCCGTGCTTGAGCAGCGCCAGCCGCGCGTACTCCGAGCAG
>DASWHY010000389.1:0-4122 GCA_036397955.1 Thermoanaerobaculia bacterium
GCGCCCGGACCTCGCGCTCGTCTACCTCCAGGGCACCGACACGATCGGCCACGTCTTCGCCCCCTTCGCGCCGCCGCGGCAGCCGTCGGTCGCGGCCGACGACTTCGCGCGTTATTCGGACGTGCCGGAGCGCTACTTCGCCGAGGTGGACCGCCTCCTCGGCGAGTACCGGCGCCTCGCCGAGCGCGCCGGCGCGGTGTTGATGCTCGCCTCCGACCATGGGTTCCTGTGGGGCGAGGGGCGGCCGGAGCGGCTGGCCAGCGCCGCGGCGGCGACGGCGGGGCGGTGGCACCGCGAGGAGGGGCTGTACCTGCTCTGGGGGTCGGGGATCGAGGCGGGGGAACGCGCGAGCGGCTCGATCGACCAGGTGTGCGCCACGCTCCTCGCGCTGCTCGGCCTGCCGCCGGGGAAGGGGCTCGCGGGACCGCCGCTCCCGGGCGCGCCGGCGCCGCGCGGCGAGCCGTTCGACTACGCGGCGCACTTCCGGCCGGTGCAGCGAGCGTCGCAGGCGGCCCCGGCGGCGAGCGACGAAGAGCTCGCCAAGCTCCGCGCCCTCGGCTACCTGCCGCGCACGAGCCGCCCTCCCCGGCCTTCGTCCGGCGCCGACCCTACCCGCACCCCCGCGTCCTGGAACCACGAAGGGCTGCTCCTCCGCCAGGCGGGCCGCACGCGCGAGGCGCGCGGCGCCTTCGAGCAGGCGTTGGCGCTCGACCCCGCGCACGCCTCCGCGCTCGGGAACCTCTCCGAGCTGCTCGCCGCGGCAGGGGAGCGGGACCGAGCGGACGATTTGCTGATGCAGGCCCTCGCCGCCGGCCTGCCGGAAGGCCCCGAGCGCGTCGCCGCGCGCGCCCTCGCCTACCGCCGCGGCGGCGAGGCGGCGCGCGCCCTCGCGCTCCTCGACCGCGCCGTCGCCGCGCGCCCGGACGATCCGCGCCTCTTGCTCCTGCGCGGCCGCGAGCGGCTCGACCGCCGCGACTGCGCCGCCGCCCGCGGCGACTTCGCGCGCGCGGCCGCGCTGTCGCCGCGAGATCCCCTCGCCCACGCCTCCCTCGGCCTCGCCCACCTCTGTCTCGGTGAGGCGAGCGCCGGCCGCGCCGCGCTCGAGCGCTCGCTCGCCCTCGATCCGAACCAGCCCGAGGTGCGGCGCTTTCTCGGCCCGCCCGGCTAGGCCGGCTGCGGGTGCGGCGCCTTCGCGAAGGCCACGACCTCCGCGATCGGCCGGCCGTCCACCCCGTCGAGTTCGACCCCGAGCAAGGCGGCGAGGGTCGGGGCGAGGTCCATCACCGAGACGGTGCGGTCCAGCCTGCCGGCGGGAACGGCGGGGCCGGTGACGAGGAGGAGCCCCTCCGGCGTGTGGTCGCCCGAGCGCGGGCCGCGGTAGGTGCCGCGGACGGTGCCGGCGTGCGGTGAGTGGAGGGCCTCGACCTGGCGGCTGCGACGCCAGCGCACGGCGAGGTCGGGGAGGTGGTCGAGGCGCTCGCCGGCGTAGAGGTCGCGCGTGCGCAGGACGTCGCGGACCATCGGCTCGCCGGTCTCGGCGTCGCGCAGGGCGAGGAGGCGCCGCGTGAGCCGCGCGCAGGTCCGCGCGTAGTCGCGGCCCGGCTCGACGAGCCCTTGCGGCTCGCGCCCCGCGAGGTTGATGCGGATGCCGGACTCGACATGATTGTTGAGGTGGTGGAAGTAACGGCGGGCGGCCGGGCGGTCGAGCGACCGGCGGAGCCGCTCGGCGCGCGCTTCGAGGGCGGCGCGGCGGCGGGCGGCGGCGCGGCGCAGGCGCCGGCCGGGCGGGCCGGGGAGCCGCGCCGCCAGCGCCTCCAGGGCTGCCAGCGCGCGCCCCGGGACGGCCAGCCGCTCCGCCACTTCGAGCTGCTTGAGGACGTCGTCGAGGAGGAAGGTGGGGTCGTAGTGCGGCCCCATGCCGTGGCTCAGGAAGATCATCGCCACGTCGGGACGGACGGCGGCCAGCGTCCGCCCGACGCCGGCGTCGAGGGCGCGGTAGACGTCGAGCAGCGGGTCGCCCACCCGCTCGGCCGTCGCCGCGTCCCAGCGCGGGTGCGAGCGGTCGTGGATGTGCCAACACTGGTGGCCGACGCAGTGGCTCTCGCTGTAGACCGAGACGAAGAGGTCCCAGGGCTCGCGCTCGAGGAGGTGGAGGTTGAGGTCGGTCTTCCGTTTCGCGCCGGCGACGAGGTCGTCGCGGAAGCGGGCGAAGTCCTCGGCCGTCCGCGTCGGGTCGTTGCAGTTGCCCTGCACCGGGTGGAGTCCGAAGCGGGCGGCGACCTCTCCGGCCAACGCCGGCGGGCAGGAGCAGAGCCCGAGGTCGGGGTCGTGGCTCCCCCATTCGACGAGCTGCAGGCCGTTCAGGCTCGCCGCCGGGCCGGAGAGCGGCACGTCCACGACCGCCACCCGGCGGCCGGCGCGCGAGAGCGTCTCCCAGAACGGCTCGCCGGCGACCCGCTCGCCGGCCAGGAAGCGGCGCGGCTCGTACTCACCGGGCTCGATCTGCTCCCAGCAGTGGGCGCCGTGCCGCGCCGGGTTCAAGGCGGTGTAGAAGGAGGGCCAGTGGGCGCCGACGAAGAAGCCGGGCGGCCCTTCGGTCGGGCAGGCGAAGCCGTCGCGGAGGAGCGCCGCCAGGTGCGGCAGCCGGCCCTGGTGCGCCCAGGCGCGGACGAGCGCCGGGTCGGCGGCGTCGAGGCCCAGGAAGAGCACTTTCGGCGCGGGCATTTCCCTCAAGCTCCGGCGAGGCCGATCCCGGCGAGGACGTCGCGCACCCAGCTCACTTCGCGAACGATGCCCCTCTCGCGATACGGCGCGAGCGTCGCCGGCGCGACGGCGACCCAGCGCGCGAAGTAGTCGGCCGCCTCAGCCTCGTCCATGCGCGCCGCGGCGTCCTTCCAGGCCTGCTTGGGGAAGGGGACGGGCGCGCCGGTCCACCAGCGGTCGGGCTCCTGCTGGAGCGCGCGGTACTTGCGCAGCCAGTGCCCGGGGCCGGCCGCCACGAAGTGGAGGTGGCTGCCGCGCCGCTCCTCGCGCAACGGCAGCGGCGCGGGCGGCCGGCGGCCCTGACGGCGGGTCCAGCGGTGGGAGCTGGCCGCCTGGACGTCGCGGTCCGTCCGCACGGCGCTCTTGCCCAGGCTGTGGCCCAGCCACTTGTGGAGGGGACGAACCTCGCCGCTCGCGGGGTCCAGGAGGTCGCGCTCGACGACGCCCCCGTCCTGTGCCAGGCGCTGCTCCCAGAAGGGCTTGCCCAGGTCCTCCGTCGTCGGCACCACCTCGAGGGTGCGGAGGACGACCGCGTCCACTTCCGGCGCGACGCCGGCGAGGAGGTCCACGAGGCTGCCGCCCGGCGCCTCCGGCCCGCCCCAGGCGAACTCGTCGACGTCGAGGTGGAGGAGCCAGTCGAAGCCGTCGCGCCGCGCCCGCCCGAGCGCCTCGTCCATGCAGGCGAGCTGGTGGAGCTCGAGGTGGGTGGTGCCGCCGTTCCAGTCGCGCGGGATGGCCGCGAACCCGGGCGTGCCCTCGACGAGGCGCCGCTCCACCGCGCCGCAGCGGTCGAGGAAGAGGTAGCCGCCCGTGACGCCGAGCGCGCGGTGGTAGGCCAAGAAGGCGGCGAGGAGCTCGGGCTCGCCGCGCACGCAGCAAGTCAGGGCGAGGCGCGGCGGCATGGCGGGCGGGCACTATAGCGCCCTGTGCTACATTCGCTTTCGTCGATTCATCGCAGCTCTTTCCGCTTGAGGAGGTTCGCGATGCACCAGCTTCGCCGCGCCTTCATCCTTTCCACTCTGCTCGCCGCCGGCGCCGCGGCGGCGGCCTTCGCCCAGACCACCGGCGGCATCGGCGGCCGCGTCACCGACGAGCAGGAGGGCGGCCTGCCGGGCGTCACCGTCGAGGCGCGCAGCCCGGCCCTCCAGGGGAGCCGCACCGCCGTCTCCGACGAGATCGGCTTCTACCGCCTGACGCTGCTGCCCCCCGGCGACTACACCGTCAGCTTCACCCTCTCCGGCTTCGCCACCGAGACCCGCTCCGGCGTCGCCGTCGCGCTCGCCAAGGACACCACGCTCATCGTGGTGCTGCGGCCGGCGGCGGCCGAGGAGATCACCGTCACCGCCGAGGTGCCGGTCG
>DASWHY010000390.1:0-3894 GCA_036397955.1 Thermoanaerobaculia bacterium
TCCGTCGTCGGCGGCGAAGTAGAGGAAGCCGCCGAGGGTGGCGGCGTCGAAGAGGTAGTTGTGGAGCGGGGAGCCCGGCACGGGCTTGGTCCGGATGTCCTTGACCAGCACCGGCTGGGCGATGGCGGAGGAGGCGGCGGCGAGACCGAGCGCGGCGAGTAGGACAACCGTTCGCATGCTGTGATGTTTCTATAGCATGAAACGCCGGAGGGCCGGCAACGCGGGTGGTACGCTCGCAGGCCGATGGTCGGGCGGCATGTCGCCTTGTTCTACGTCCTAGCCCCGGCACTCGTCGCGGCCGCCGCCGGGCCGAGAGCGACGGCGCCCGTGCGGAGCGCGGCGCCGCTTGCCGCCCCGGCCGCGCCGCGGCTGGTCGTCCTCGGCACGGTCCAGGACGGCGGTCTGCCGCACGTCGCCTGCACCTGCGTGCGCTGCGAGCGGGCGCGGCGGGAGCCGGGCTTCCGCCGGCACGTGGCGAGCCTCGCCCTCCACCTCCCCGCGAGCGACAAGGTGTACCTGCTCGACGCCACGCCCGACCTCGGCGAGCAGCTCGACGAGGTGGCGCGGCTACGCGGGCGCTCGGCCGCAGGACGCGTCGATCGCGCGCCGGTGGACGGCGTCTTCCTGACCCACGCCCACGTCGGCCACTACCTCGGGCTCGCCTTCTTCGGCTTCGAGACGGTCCACGCGCGCCGGCTCCCGGTCTGGGCCTCGCCGCGCATGGCGGACTTCCTGCGCGGCAACGGCCCCTGGAGCCAGCTGGTGAAGCTGGAGAACGTCGAGCTGCGCGCGCTGCGCGCCGGCGAGCCGGTGGCGCTGGAGGGCGGAGTCTCGGTGACACCGCTCCAGGTGCCGCACCGCGACGAGTACAGCGACACGCTCGGCTTCTTCGTCCGCGGCCCGCGGCGCACCGTCCTCTACGTGCCGGACACCGACTCCTGGCGCGCTTGGGCGCGGCCGCTGCCGGAGCTGCTCGCCGGGGTCGACGAGGCGCTCCTCGACGGCACCTTCTACTCCCTCGACGAGTTGCCGGGGCGCGACGTGGCGTCGATCGGCCACCCGCTGATCGCCGACACGATGGAGCTCCTGGCGCCGCTGGTGAAGTCGCGCGGCTTGCGCGTCGCGTTCACCCACCTCAACCACTCGAACCCGGCCCTAGAGCCCGAGAGCGCGGCGCGGCAAGCCATCGCGGCGCGCGGCTTCCGGGTGCTGGCGGAAGGGGAGGAGATCGGGCTCTAGCGCCTGCAGGCGGTTACGGCGCCGGCTCCGGGGAGGTGAAGACGCTGTCCGGCAGGGTGTCGGTGACGGCGATGTCGCGCAGCTCGATCTTGCGCTCCCCGCCGACCTGCGCGCGCGTCGGCGCGAGCTTGATTCGCCCGTAGGTCTGCCACCCCTGCCAGAGCCAGGCGGTGGGGGAGGCGTCGCGCGGCTGGTCCTCGAGGAGATAGGCCCAGCGGTCCATCAGGCCGGTGGCACGGTTGACGTAGGCCCAATACATGTCGCCGGGCGTCAGCCCGACCGCCTGGAAGGTGAGGAGCAGCTTGTCGTAGGTCTGGCCGTCGAGCGTCTCCTCGCCGTCGTAGGCGAGGCTCACGCCCGGGTCGCGCAGCTTGTAGGGCATCAGCAGCCAGTAGGTGTCGTTGACCCAGGCGGCGTGGGCGCGGTCGAGGAGCTGCTTGGCCTCCTCACCCTGCAGCTCCTGCCCGTCCAGCCAGGCCCGCCCCTCCCGCGTCGCCACGTTGTGCAGCACGAGGAAACGCTTCCCTTCCGGCGTCTGCCCCTCGACCCGGTGGCGCCCGGTGTGCTTGTCCCAGACGTGGGTGCGGCGGCCGTTGTAGACAAAGCGGATGAAGCGCGTCGACTCCCAGGCCTCGCGCCCGCCGAGGGCAGCGAGGAGACGCTCGGCGACCTCGGCGGCGCGCGGATCGGCCTGGCCCTGCGGCGGCGTGGCCGGCGCCGTGGCCGCCGGAGCGGCGGCCGGGGCCGCGACGTCGGCGGGCTGCGCGGGACCGCTCGCGCAAGCGACGGTGACGAGGAGCGAGACCGCGGCGAGGATGCGGAGCATGGGCGCACCTCCGGGAGCGGCCGGATGATACCTTGAGCCCCGGCCCATGACGCACGACGCCGCCCCCACCGCGACCGCGCACGCCAACCGCTTGGCGCGCGAGAGCAGCCCCTACCTCCTCCTCCACGCCCACAACCCGGTCGACTGGTACGCCTGGGGGGAGGAGGCGCTCGCCCGCGCGCGGGCCGAGGACAAACCGATCTTCCTGTCGGTCGGCTACTCGACCTGCTACTGGTGCCACGTCATGGAGCGAGAGTCCTTCTCCTCGCCGGAGACCGCGGCGCGCATGAACCGCGACTTCGTCAACGTCAAGCTCGACCGCGAGGAGCGGCCGGACTTGGATGAGATCTACATGGCCGCGACCCAGATCCTCTCCGGCCACGGCGGCTGGCCGAACTCGGTCTTCCTGACCCCGGGCCTGAAGCCCTTCTACGCCGGCACCTACTTCCCGCCCGAGGACCGCTACGGCCGCCCCGGCTTCGGGACCGTCCTCGACGGGCTCGCCGAGTCCTGGCGCACGCGGCGTGCCGACGTCGAGGAGCAGGCCGAGGAGCTGGGCGCGGCGATGCAACGCTACCTGGAGCAGCGCGGACGAGCGACGGAGGCGCCGCCGCCGCCGGCGGTGGCGCGCCGGGCGCTCGACTCGCTCGCCCGCCGCTACGACGCCCGCTGGGGAGGCTTCGGCGAGGCGCCCAAGTTCCCGACGCCCTCGAACCTCTTCCTCCTCCAGCATTTCGCGGACCGGGTGCCGGAAGCGGCGGCGATGCTCGCCGCGACCCTCGACCAGATGGCGCGCGGCGGCCTCTACGACCAGCTCGCCGGCGGCTTCCACCGCTACGCCACCGACCGCGAGTGGAAGGTGCCGCACTTCGAGAAGATGCTCTACGACAACGGCCTGCTGCTCGAGGTCTACGCCCGCGAGCACGCGCGCACCGGCGACCCCGAGGCGGCACGGATCGCGCGCGAGACCGCCGCCTTCCTGGCGCGCGAGATGGCCGCGCCGGAAGGGGCCTTCTGGAGCGCCATCGACGCCGAGACCGACGGCCACGAGGGGGCCTACTACGTCTGGAGGCGGCCGGAGCTGGAGGCGGCGCTGGGGACCGAGGACGCCGCCTTCCTGGCGCCGCTCTACGGCTTCGACGGGCCGCCGTTCTTCGAGGGGGACCGGTACGTATTGCTCCTGCCGGAGCCGGTCGCGGAGTTGGCGCGGCGGCGGCAGCTCGGGCCGGCGGAGCTCCTGGCCGAGATGGCGTCGCCGCGGGAGCGGCTGCTCGCGGCGCGCGGGCGGAGGAAGCGCCCGGCGACGGACGACAAGGTGCTCGCCGACTGGAACGGCACAGCGATCGCCGGACTGGCGGCGGCGGGAGAGGCGCTCGCAGAGCCGGAGCTGGTGGCACGGGCGGCGCGGGCGGCGGAGTTCCTGCTCACGGCGCTGCGGCCGGCGGGCGGGCCGCTCCTCCACGCCTGGCGCGGCGGCACGGCGAAGATCCCGGCGATGCTCTCCGACTACGCGTTCCTGGTACACGGGCTGCTAGCGCTTCACAAGGCGAGCGGCGAGGAGCGCTGGCTGGCGGCGGCGGCCGAGCTAACGCGCGAGCAGATCGAGCGGCTGGTGGACCGGGAGGGGGGCGGTTTCTTCACCGCCGGTGCGAGTGCGGACGTCCTCTTCCGCAGCAAGGACATCTTCGACGGCGCGCTGCCGGGGGCGAACGCGGTGGCGGCGCTCAACCTGATCGAGCTGGCGGAGCGGACCGACGAGACGGAGTGGCTGGACGAGGCGCGGCGGACGCTCCAGGCCTTCGGCGGCCTCGTCGAGTCGTTCCCGGAGG
>DASWHY010000391.1:0-2482 GCA_036397955.1 Thermoanaerobaculia bacterium
TTCGCGGCGGGCTACGCGGTGGCCGCGGTGCCGGCGCGCTGGACCCTGGAGCGCCGCCGCTGGGCCGAGGCCGCGGCGCTGCCGGCGCCGCTCCCGTCGCTCCCGTGGGAGCGCTACCCCTACGCCCTCGCCCTTCACCACTTCGCCCGCGCGCTGGGGGCGGCGCGGAGCGGCGACGCCGCGGCGGCGCGCACGGCGCTGGGTGAGATCGAGCGCCTCCATGCGGCCCTGCGGCAGGCGCCGCCGGCCGGGCCGTACGACTGGGCGGGGCAGGTCGAGGCGCTGCGGCTCGCCGCCGCCGGCTGGGCGGCGCGGGCCGAGGGGAAGGACGACGAGGCGGTGCGGCTGCTGACGGCGGCGGCCGACCTCGAAGACCGAGTGGGGAAGCACCCGGTGTCGCCGGGCGCGGTGCTGCCGGCGCGCGAGCTCCTGGCCGACCTGCTGCTCGAGCAGGGGAAGGCCGCGGCGGCGCTGGCGGAGTACGAGGCGGTGCTGCGGTCGGCCCCCGGCCGCTTCAACGCGCTCTACGGCGCGGCGCGCGCCGCCGAGCTCGCCGGCAACGCGGCGGCGGCGCGGGAGCGGTACGGCGCGCTCGTCGCGCTCTGCGCCGCCGGCGAGCGCGACGAGCTGCGGCGCGCGCGGGAGTTCCTGGCCGCGCGCTGAGCGGCCGCGAAACCCGCCGCCGCGGCGGCGCGTACGGCATGACATGGGACGCCGGCGGACCGCCGGCGCGCCCCCACGGAGACACACCATGCAAGCCGCCATCCTGGACCTTCACGCCGAGCCGGAGGCGCCGCGCGCTGCGAGCGCGCCTGCAGACAATCCGCTCGTGCGTTTCCTGCGCGCCCCGGTCGAGCCGCGCACCTGGGGGAACCTTCTCTACCTGCTCCTCGCCTTCCCGTTCGGGCTCTGCTACTTCGTGCTCCTGACGGTGGGCTTCTCGGTCGGCCTCGGGCTGGTGATCGTCTGGGTCGGCCTGCTCATCTTGGCGCTGACCTTCGCCCTGGTCTGGGGGGGCGCCGCCCTCGAGCGGCTCCTCGCCATCGGCCTCCTCGGCGCGCGAGTGCCGCCGATGTTCACTCCCGGGGCGCCCGGCCGCCGGCCGCTCCAGCGCGTCCGCGACGTCCTCGCCAACCCGGTCACCTGGACGGGCCTGCTCTTCCTGCTCCTCAAGCTGCCGCTGGGGATCGTCTCCTTCGTCCTCTGGGTGACGCTGATCGCGCTCTCCGGCTCGCTCATGGCCGCGCCCTTCTTCTACCAGGAGTGGCCGCCGCAGATCTTCCTCTATGAGATCGACACCTTCCCCGAGGCGCTCGCCTGCGCGGTCGGCGGAGCGTTGCTGCTCCTCGTCGCGCTCAACCTCTTCAACGGGCTCGCCGCGGTCTGGCGCTGGCTGGCGGAGAGGCTGCTGGGGAACGCGCGGCACGCAGCTCTCGCCAGCGGAAGCAGCTCTGCAGGTGGTCGTTGACCAGACCCACCGCCTGCATCGTGGCGTAGACGATCGTCGGGCCGACGAAGCGGAAGCCGCGGCGGCGGAGGTCGCGGCTGAGCGCCTCGGCCTCCGGCGCCGTCGCCGGCACCTCGGCCGGGGTGCGGAAGGCGTTGCGCCGCGGCCGGCCGCCGGCGAAGCCCCAGAGGTAGCGGTCGAACGAGCCGTGCTCGGTCTGCACCTCCAGGAAGCGGCGGGCGTTGCCGATCGCCGCCGCGACCTTGGCGCGGTTGCGCACGATGCCGGGGTCGGCGAGGAGGCGCTCCACGTCGCCCTCGCCGAAATCGGCGACGGCTCGCGGGTCGAAGCCGGCGAAGGCCCGCCGGTAGCCATCCCGGCGTTCGAGGATCGTCCGCCAGGAAAGCCCCGCCTGCGCCCCCTCCAGCACCAGGAACTCGAAGAGCGTGCGGTCGTCGTGGACCGGCACGCCCCACTCGCGGTCGTGATAGGCGACCATGCGGGGCTCGGTGCCGGCCCAGGGACAGCGGGGGCGCTCGCCGGCGGTGCCAACCACGGGTGCATTTTACAGCCCGACTTGTGCTAACCTTCCGCGCAATCTCGGGATTGATGCAGGTCCCGCGGAGGCGCTTACCCGGCTCGACCGGGTGCGCCCGCGCGAGTCCGCACACCACGGATGGAGTTGTCGATGAAAACGACCGCACGCGTCGCAGCCCTCCTCGCCCTGGTCCTCACCGCGGGTCTGGCTCTGCCCGTGGCCGCGGCCGCCCAGGGAAACTTCTTCACCATCTCTCCCTGCCGCGTGTTCGACAGTCGGGAGCCGGCCGACGCGCCGGCGCTCGCGCACAACACGCCGCGGCTCATCCAGATCACGGGGCCGGAGTGCGGTGTGGACGGGAACGCCTCTTCGGTGACGGTGAACCTCACGGTCACGCAAGGCACCTCCGACGGCGACGTCGTGCTCTACCCGGGCGACGCGGCACCTCCGGGTCCGCCGCGGCCGGGCGCCCTGCCGTTCAAGGCCGGGACGACGCG
>DASWHY010000392.1:0-7918 GCA_036397955.1 Thermoanaerobaculia bacterium
CCTACGCCCTGCCGCCGCTGCGGGTCACGGCCTGGTCGCGCTTCCTCGGCGTCGGCGCGCTGGCGCTGGTCGTGGCCGGCGCCTTCGGGCTCGACCGCATCCTCGCGCGGCGGGGCGGGCGCCGGGGAGTCTGGATCGCCGTCGCCGCCGCCGCGGCGGTGAGCCTGGCGGTGCATGCCGACGCCCGGGTGCTCGGCCTCTGGCTCCTCGTCGCGGCGGCGGTCCTCGCGGCGCGCCGGAGCCGCCGCCTCGGCGTCGCCCTGGCGGCGCTCGCGGTGCTCCTCGATCTCGTCCCCTGGTCGCGCTCGCTCCTGCCCTCCTGCCCGACGGCGCTGTTCTACCCGCGGACGGAGGTGACCGAGCTGCTGGCGCGCGAGGCGGGGCCGGCGGCGACGGGGCGCGCCGCCGGGGCGCTGCAGCTCCTCTTCCCCTCTCTCCTGCCGGTCTACGGCATCGCCGACCCGCGCCCGCACAACCCGCTGGCGCCGGTGTCCCAGCTCCAGGCGCTGGACGCGGCGTTCGGCTTCGCGCCGACGCGGCGCCGCTACTTCCCGCGCTTCGTCAACGTGGACCACCCGCTGCTCGACTTCCTCAACGTGCGGGCGGTGGTGGGCAGCGTCGAGCTGCCGCCGCCGCGAACGCTCGAGCGGATCGACGGCGGCCGCTTCGGGCTCCTTCAGGTCTACCGCAACCCCGACGCGCTGCCGCGCTGGTTCCTGACCGACCGGGCGCGGGTCGTCGAGCGCGGTGCGCTCCGTGCCTGGATCGAGAGGCTCACCGATCCGCGGGAGGTGGCGCTGCCGCCCGAGGCCGGCGCCTGGCGGCCCACCCCGGGCGCCACCGGCGGCCTGCGCGCCCACGCTCTGGCGCCCGGCCGGCTGGTCTTCGCGGTCCCGCCCGCGGGGGAGAAGCTCCTGGCGACCTCGCTGCCGGCGGCGCCCGGCTGGCGGGCGCAGGCCGAAGGGGGCGCCGCGCGGCTCCTCAGGATCAACGGCGCGTTCGTCGGGCTGGCGATCCCGGCCGGCGTCTCACGCGTCGAGCTGGCGTTCGTGCCGGCCGGCTTCCTCCCCGGCCTCGGGGCGGGCTCCGTAGCCGCCCTCGCCGTCGGCGCGCTGCTCCTCGCGCCGCGCCGGCGACGCCACCGTCCAGGCGACGAGCAGCGCCAGCGCGACGGCGCCTAGGGCGCACCCGGCGACGAACGCCAGCGGCCGATAGAGCAGGTGGACGGCGAGCTCGCCCGCCGGCAGCCAGGCGCCGGCCAGGGGACCGTTGACCTGCACGATCGGCCGGCGCCGGCCGCCGGCGAGGAGGCGCCAATTGCCGTCCGCGAAGACGCTGGAGGCGAGGAGGCGCGGCTCGGCGAGCGCCGCCGCGGCGTCGATCCGCGCCGGCTCCAGCCGCGTCAGCCGCAGCGTCGAGCGCGCGGGGTCGCGCGCCGCCCAGCGCCCGCGGCCGTCCGGCAGGCGCTCGACGAGGGACTGGCGCGCGAAGTCGCGGTTGCGCTCCAGCCAGGAGCGCCAGGAGTCCGGCGGATAGGCCTCGGCGGCCGCCGGCAGGAAGAGCCGCGGCAGCGGGCGCGGTCGCTCGTAGATCCAGCCGTCCGGATCCTCCAGCACCCGCCGCAGCGGCGGCTTGTGCCGCACCCCCGGACGGGTGACGGCGTAGCGCACCCCCAGGAGGTCGTAGAGCGCGTGGCGCGGCCGCCCGAACTCCGGGATCAGCCACCCCGGCGAGCGGGTGAGCGGGTAGACGAAGTGGTGGTAGAGCGCCGGCGTCACCGGGTTGTAGACCCGTACGTCCGCCAGGCCGTAGAGGCTCGGCAGGTTGGGCTGGAAGACCGCGCCGAGCCCGACCATCCGCTCCCCCGCCCCGAGGTGGCGCTGCAGGAAGGCGACCGGCGGCGGCGCCGCGAAGGCGAGCCGCTGCGGCAGCGGCGGGTTCTCCGGCCCGTGCGCGGCGAGGAGCTCGACCGCGACGACGAGCGCGAGCAGCGCCGGCGCCCAGCGGCGCGCCGGCTCCCGCCATCGCGCCGCGACGAGGACGATCGCGGCGGCGGCGGCGAGCGCCGCGAGCTGCCCCCAGAGCCAGCGGCTGCGGAACTCCGCCAGCGCCTCGCGGCCGTGCGGGTGCGCCACGTACGCCCAGCCGATCAGCAGCGCGAGGAGCAGCGCCCAGGCGACGACCAGCGGCGCGCGCCGCGCCAGCTCGCCGCGCCGCAGCCGCTCCACCGTGCAGGCCGCGAGGTAGGGCAGCGCGAAGGCCGCCAGTAGCAGGACCCGCCGGTTGTGGTGCGCGGCGGTGGCGCCCAGGAGCGGCAGCTCGTAGATCAGCGCCGCGAGCCCGGGCGGCTGGACGAGGACGAGCAGCGCGACGACCAGCGCGCCCCAGACCAGGCGCTCTTGCGGGAAGCGCCGCGGCGCGGCCAGGCCGAGCAGCGCCAGCAGCAGCGTCACCGTGCCGGCGAAGCCGGTCGAGTTGTCGTTCGAGTTGATCTCGCCCCAGTAGCGGCCGAGGCGGCTGGCGCCGAAGGCGAAGGGCGCGGCGATCGGCAGCAGGCGCTCGCCGGCGAGCGTCCGCCAGGCGGCGCGCGCCTCGGAGTCGGCCAGCTCGGCGCGCAGCTCGGGCCAGCCGGGGGCGCGGAACGCGAGCTCCAGCGCCTGCGCCCGCTCGCTCTTGGGGAGGTGCTCGAGCATCGGCAGCCACGCCGGCGCCGCGGCGCCGGCGGCGAGCGCCGCGGCGACCGCGCCGGTGGCGAGCAGCGGCAGGCGCGCGCCGCCCGGGCGGCGGCGCAGGCGGGCGAGGAAGAAGGCGGCGGCGAGCGCGCCGCCGTAGAGGACCACCTCCGGGTGGCCGGCGGCGAGGAGCGCGAAGAGGGCGAGCCAGAGGAGGAGACGGTCGGCGCGACGGCCGCTCTCGTCGCAGCGCACGATGGCGTAGAGGACCGCCGGCAGCAGCGCGGCGGCGTTGACGATCGGCCAGCCGAGCCAGATGAGCAGGAACCCGGAGAGGCCGTAGGCCAGGCTGCCGCAGAGGCTCGCCGCCTCCCCCAGCCCCTGCCGCCGCAGCAGCAGGAACATGAAGGCGAGCGCCGTGAACAACCGCAGGAAGGCGGTGATCCCGGCCGCCTGCGGCAGCGGAAACGGCCAGGCGAGGAGGACCAGCGGCTGCAAGACCTGCGACTGCGGATCGGCGAGGAGCGGGATGCCGGCGGCGACCAGCGGGTCCCAGAGCGGCCAGCGCCCCGCGGCGACGGCGCGCCGCACCGCGAGCTGCGTCGGCGCGATCTGCTGCAGCAGGTCGAGCTGCGGGTTGCCGGGCGGATCGGTCGGCGGCAGGTGCTCGAAGGGGGGCGCGAGGCGGAGGCTGTCGAGCGGCAGGAGGACGCGGCCGCCGAAGAGGACCGGGCCGAGGAGCGGCAGGAGGACGAGCGCGAAAGCCAGGAGCACGCGCCGCGGCAGCGGGTCGAACCAGCGGCGGAGGGCGGCGAGCAGCAGGCCGGCGAGCGCCAGCGCGTAGAGGCCCGGCAGCAGGTCGAGCGGGCGCCAGTCGGGCATGCGCGGCGATGGTACTGGAGCGGCGTGGCGAGGGGCCGCGGTGGGGCTCGCGGCGCCGGGAACCGCCGCGAGCCTGGAGGACTGCGGCGGGGGGGCTCGCGGCTGCGCTTCGCTTCGCGCGGGATCGCTGAAGGACTATCGCGGCCTTGCCGGCGCTCGCTCAGAGCTTCCCGGCGCCGCGAGCCCCGCCGCGGCCCGGGACCGTTGGCGCGAAAAGCAAAAAGCGGGGGGAAGCTACGGCTGGTCGATGAGGCGGAGCAGGCGCTTGAGCGCGAACCAGCGGTCGCGCAGCTTCCAGAAGCGGCTGGCCTCCATCGCCGCGAGGCGCGCGCGCAGGACGCCGAGGTCGTGGGCGTGGGAGCGCGACTGCTCGTCGATCTTCGCCTGAAGGCCGATGCGGGTGCGGTCGAGCTCGGCGCCAATGGCGAGGAAGTCGAGGCGCGCGGCGCGCAGGAGGGCCGCCTCGACGCTGCCCTCGGCGAGGACGCCGGCGCGTCCCGCGTTGTCCACCGCGCGCACGACGAGGGAGGTCGCGGCGAGCGGCGCCGCTTGCGGCAGGTCGAGCCGCAGGCTCCAGCCCACCGTCTCGACCCGCTCGCCCGGGAAGAGCGACGCGACATCCGGGCGGAGCACCGGCTCCGGGGAGACGGCGGTGACCGCGCCGTCGAGGAGCGCCTCGACGCGGGCGATCGGCGCGCCGTCCATGCGGTCCACGGCCCATCCCTGGAGCGCCAGCCGGCGCGCCCCGAGCAGACGGCAGGTCTCGACGAACCCCTCCGGCCGGCCGCCGAGGTCGAGGGCGGCGGGATCGGGGGCGAGGCCGTCCACCACGAGGTAGAGGTCTTGGTGGTTGCAGAGCGCGCGCCGGAAGCGGTGCACGGCGGCGCCCGGCGCGGCGGCGGCCAAGGCGCGGCGGACGTAGGGCTCGCCGGCCCAGGTGCTGCCGTAGTCGGCGGCCGGGAGGGCGCGGTCCTCGCTCGTCGCCTCGAAGAGGAAGCCGTCGCCGCCGGCGGCGGCCGCGTCCGGGTGCAGGCTGGGGTCGTGGACGCTGAAGGCGAGGAGGCCGCCGGGCGCGACGAGCGCCCAGAGGCGGGCGAGCCAGCGGCCGAAGGTGGCTTCGGGCAGGTGGGTGAAGAGGGAGGAGACGAGGACGGCGTCGAAGGGCTCGGCGGCGGGGAGCTCTTCGGGGGCGGCGGTGGAGACGAGGCCGCGGACGCCGAAGCGTTGCATCTGGAAGCTGACGGCGCGAGCGTCGATGTCGGAGGCCCAGACGCGATCCGGGGGGAGGTCGTGGGCGATGAAGCGGGTGACGCGGCCGTAGCCGGCGGCGAAGTCGAGGAGGCGGGTAACGCGGTCGAGATCGCCGAAGCGCCAAGTCAGGGCTGCGCGGAGGGTGCTCCAGAGGAGCCAGCCGGAGCGGAAGTAGCTGGAGAGGGCGGAGCCGTGGTGCCACTGGCGGTGGAGGAAGAGGCGGAACATTTCGTCTTCTTGGTCGACGGTGAGGTCGGCGCCGGAGGCGACGATCTCGGGGCAGAGGGCGGCTACGTAGGGGTCCAGCTGATCGGGCGTGTGCGCGAAGGGCATGTTTGCAGCATCGTAATGGAGCCGACGAATTCGAGGGGCAGCCCGGGAACCGTCCACTCGAAATACAGGAAGGGGGTCTCCCCTACCTGAAATTCAGAACGCGCCGGTGTCGCTGCGGCTCGCCAGGGTGCCTTGGGGGTTGTGGTAGGTGCGGACGGTGCCGGTGGCGGTGTCGGTTACGTTGAGCCAGTACTCGACGTTGGTGAGGGCGCCGTAGAAGATCCAGAAGCGGCCGTTGATGGCGCGGCCGTCGAGGACTTTGACGACCAGCTCGGTGTTGCCGGCGTCGAAGAACCAGAGGTAGCCGGTGCGGTCGGTGCCGCGGACGGCGCGGGCGTCGCCGGCGGCGGCGCCGTTGCGCCACTTGACCTGGACCTTGAAGCGGCCGTTCTGGAGGCAGAGGGTGGTGGCGCCGGCGGCGCAGGTGGAGGCTGGCTCGTTGACGACGGACGGGGCTTCGGAGGCGGTGGGCGCGCGGCGCGGCAGCTCGGAGACGGCGAGCACGGCGCCGGCGGGGGCGGTGCCGGCGGCGGCGAGCGCCGCGGTGTCACCGAGGGCACCCTGGTTGCCGGCGGGGTTGTGGTAGACGCGCACCCGGCCGGTCGTGGTGTCGCTGACCTTGACCCAGTACTCGACGTCGGTGAGAGCGCCGAGGAAGATCCAGAGGTGGCCGTTGACCGCGCGCCCGTCGAGCGCCTTGACGATCAGCTCGACGTTCGCCGCGTCGAAGAACCAGAAGGCGCCGGTCTGGTCGCCGCCGGTGGCGGTCGGCGGCAGGCCGGCGCGGGCGGCGCCGATCGCGCCGCCGGCGTGCTGGTTGCGCCAGGTGACCTCGACGCGGACGCGCCCGCCGAGGAGGCAAAGCGCCGGCGAGCCGGCGCCGCAGGCGGCGCCGGGGGCCGCGGCCGGGGTGGTCGCCGCCGCCGCGTTGCTCGCCGCCGAGAGGCCGGCGGCGCCGCGCGCCCGCACGCGGAAGGAGTAGCCGGTGCCCGGCGCCAGCCCGCGCACCAGGGCGCCGGTGGCGTTCGCCGGCGCGGCGCCGACCTCTTGAAACGCCCCGCCCGCCGCGCTGCGCTCGATCCGGTAGTCCAGCTCCCCCTGCGCGTTGTCGCGCCAGGCGAGGAGCACCTCCTGCCCCGAACGGGCGACCGCGAGGAGACCGCTCGGTGCCGGCGGCGCCGCCGGCCCGCTCTTGAGGCTCGCCGTGTTGCTGTAGGCGGAGAAGCCGCCGGCGCCGCCGGCGCGCACGCGGAAGACGTAGGCGATGCCCGGCTGGAGGCCGGAGACCGTGGCCGAGGTCGTTCCCGCGGCCAGCTTCAGCACCTCCTTGAAGGCGCCACCGGCGACGCTGCGCTCGACCCGGAAGTCCAGCTCGTTGCCCGAGTTGTCGCGCCAGGTGAGGCGCGCGACGCCGCCCGCTTGCGCCTGCGCGGCGAGCTGGCTCGGCGCCGCGGGAAGAGTTACCGGGGGGGGCGGCGGCGGCGCCGGGGGCGCGCCCGAGGGGTAGATCGAGGCCACCGCCGTCCGGTCGTCCGCCTCGAGGCGGGCGCCGCGGCCGTCGTCGTGCACGCTGGCGTACATCAGGGCGCTGCGGCTGCCCGAGTGGCCGATCCCCAGGGTGTGCCCGAGCTCGTGGGCGAAGACCTCCTCGGCGACGCGCGGGTCGTCGCGGAAGAAGCAGTCGGTGCCGTCGTTGGTGACGATGTCGGCCTCCACCGCCTCGTGGTAGGTCTTGCCGTTGTGGCTGCGGGTGGAGGTGTAGAAGAACGGGCCGCCGATGGCGATGACGCCGCCGCTGCCGCAGTCGAAGCCGCCGTCCCCTTCGGCGTGGTGCGGGTCGTCGAAGAGGATGGCGTTGGTGCCGTCGGAGCGGTCGAGGCCGGTGCCCGCCGAGGTGGTGCCGTGGTAGGCGTAGCGCACGGTGCTGCCGACGTCGCCGTTCCAGGCGTCGATGGCGGTGCGGAAGGCGCCGATCGAACGCTCGAGCCCGAGGCCCGCCTGGCCGGCGGTGTAGACCCGCCAGCCGACCGTCTCGCCGCGGTCGAACTTGAACCAGCGGATCGGGTTCCCCTTGGTCGAGGTCATCAGCGAGAAGCCGTCGGTCGTCGCCTGCAGCGCGTCGGCGCTCTCGTCGAGGAGGTAGTCGCGCTCGCGGCGGCGGCCGGCGGCGCGGTCGCCGAGCCAGTCGGCGAAACGCTCGAGGTCGCGCGGTCGGTCGGCGCCGCGCTCGCGGAAGGTCGGCCGTCCGTCCGGCCCGACGACCACCTCGTGCGCGCCGGTCAGGTCGCGCACCGCCGCGCGCCGTCCGGCGAGCCGCCGCTCGTGGAAGGCGCCGAGCATCAGGTGGAGGATGCGGTAGGCGCCGTCCTTCCCCGGCACGAGGAAGAGGAGGGCGCGCTCGCCGCGGGCGAACTCGGGAGCGCCGAAGATGCGCAGCCCGATGCCGCCGGCGCCGATCCCGCCCGGCACCCGCACCACGATCCGGCTCCCCGGCAGGTGTCCCTGGACGACCCGCTCGACCTCCACGAGGTAGTCGGTGGCGGGCGCGCCGCTGAGCGCCGCCGGCTCCACCTCGACGACCCGCACCGCGGCCACGGCCCGCGCCTGGTCGGCGAGGGCGGCGTCCGAAACCATCCGGTAGGTGGTCGCCTCCAGTGCCGCCGGGGCCGCCAGCGAGACCAGTAGAATGAAGGGGATCCGGAGCTGCCGCATCGAGCGCCTCATGGCCACTCGATGAATGTATTTCGATAAAGATAGCGGCTACGGAGGGGACTTTACTC
>DASWHY010000393.1:0-6201 GCA_036397955.1 Thermoanaerobaculia bacterium
CTCGATGATCCCCTTCTTCATGCCGCTGGTGATGATGCTGCGCATCGCGGTCAAGACGCCGCCCATGTGGCAGCTCGCCGTGGCCTACACGCTCGCCATCGCCACCACCTGCGGCATGATCTGGCTCTGCGCCCGGGTCTACCGCGTGGGGATCCTGATGTACGGCAAGCGCCCGACCCTGGCGGAGCTCTGGCGCTGGGTGCGCTATGCCTGATGGGCCGGGCCGACCGTAAACCGCCGCCGCCGAGCGACGCGGACGCCGGCGTCTGGCGCGGGCGCTCGGTAGCCCGCCGCTTCGTCTCGCCGGATGGGATGACGGTGCTCGTCGGGCGCACCGCCCAAGACAACGACCTCCTCACCTTCGAGCTCGCCGCCCCGCGCGATTTCTGGCTCCACGTCGCGGCCGACTCCGGCTCCCACGTCGTGGTGCGCAACCCCGAAGGCCTCGAGCGCCTGCCGCGCGAGACCGCCCGCTACGCCGCGGCGCTGGCCGCCGGCCACTCGAAGCTCGCCGCCGGCGGCCGCACGGCCGTCCACGTCACCACCCGCGCCGAGGTCAGCAAGCCCCGCGGCTTCGCGCCGGGGATGGTGCTCCTCGGGCGCTACTCGACGGTCTACGCGCAGCCGGCGAAGAGCTAGGCCGCCTACCAGGTCGGGAAGTGCGGGTCTTCGCGCACCCGCTCGGCCTGGAGCAGGTGGCGCTGCTGGTGGACGACGAGGAGGACCAGCGACTCGCCCAGCCGCAGGCGGAGGAGCTTGGTGATCGGCGAGCCGACGTGGAGGCGGTTGAGCGGCAGCCCCTCGGCGTCGCGCAGCAGGCCCGCGGTCGTCGCCTGGCCGGCCAGGAAGTGGCGCCAGGACTTGGGCGGCGGCTTGTCCTCGGGGCGGAAGACCTTCGGGGCGCGGGCGCGATAGGCGCTCCCCGGCCGCATCGCGGCGATCATCCGCCGCCCGATCCAGGACTTGGCGATCGGCTCCTCCGCGCCGCGGCGCTTGCCGCGCGCCCGCGCCCGCTCGATCACCGGCCGGACCCGCCAGGCGTAGAGGGTGTCGGCGATCCGCAAGTGCTCGAAGCAGTGGGCGATCGACCAGCTCTCGAGGTTGGTGCGCCAGGTGAGCTGGTCGTCGGAGAGGCCGGTGCAGAGCCGCGCGGTGGCGCGCGAGACCTCCTCGAGGTCGGCGGCGAGGGAGCGGAGGTCCGGGGGGCGCCGCGGCGGCGCCGGCTCGCTCACGGGGTCCTCCGGCGCTCCTCGGGCAGCAGCACCCGCGCGGCCAGGTCCTCCCAGCCGCCGCGCCAGGCCTCCTCGGTCAGGTGCGCACGCTGGAAGTGGATCTCCTCGCCGTCGCGGGCGAAGGAGCCGGCGGCGAGGCGGACGAGGCCGGCGCGGTGGAGGCCGCCCAGGAGCCGGTCGCAGCGGGCGCGGTCGAGGCCGTCGCCGGCGAGGGCGCGGCCGAGCTGGCCGGGGGTCTGCCCGTCCGCCTCGCGCAGGGCGTCGAGCAGCCGGTGGAGGCCGCCGGCCTCGCGCGCCGTCGGCGGGCGGAAGCGGCGGACGGCGCAGCGCGCCGGGGCGCAGGCGTCGCAGAGGCCGCAGGGGGCGCCGCCGTCCGCCTCGTCGCCGAAGTGGCGGAGGAGGGCGAGCATGCGGCACTCCTGCCCCTCGGCGCAGCGCCCGATCGCGCCGAGCATGGCGCGGCGGTGGGCGCGCCGCTTGGGGTCGGGCGCGTCGCGCTCGAGGAGCGCCTCCTGGAGCCGGCGGTCGGCGAAGGAGTGGAGGAGCACGGCTCTCGCCGGCAGGCCGTCGCGGCCGGCGCGGCCGATCTCCTGGTACCAGCCTTCGATCGACGCCGGCAGCGCCGTGTGCACGACGGTGCGCACGTCGGCCTTGTCGATCCCCATGCCGAAGGCGATCGTGGCGACGACGACGTCGAGCGCGCCGGCGAGGAAGGCGGTGCGCGCATGCGCCCGCTCGGTGGCGGCGAGCCCGGCGTGGTACGGCGCGGCAGCGAGCCCGGCGGCGGCGAGGTCGGCGGCCAGCGCCGCCGCCTCCTTGCGCGTCGGGGCGTAGACCAGCGCCGGGCGGTGCGCCGGCTCGGCCAAGAGGCCGAGGACGGCGGCGCGCCGCGCCGACGGCGGCAGCTCCACCACCTCGATCGCCAGGTTGGTGCGGCGGAGGCCGAGGAGGAAGCGAGCCGGGTCGGCGAGGCCGAGCTGGCGGGCGATGTCGTCCTGGACCGCGGGCGTCGCGGTGGCGGTCAGGGCCACGACCGGCGCCGGGCGGAGGCCGGGCAGGCGCTCGCCGAGGAGCCGGTAGTCGGGGCGAAAGTCGTGCCCCCAGTGCGAGATGCAGTGGGCTTCGTCGATCGCCACCAGCGCCGGGCGGCCGCGCGCCAAAAGCTCGGGGAAGCCGGGCGCCGCCAGCCGCTCGGGGGCGAGGAAGAGGAAGTCGAGGCGGCCGTCGAGGTAGTCGCGACAGGCGGCGTGGACCTCGGCCCGCCCGCGCCCGGAGTGCACGCGCGCGGCGCGCAGGCCGAGGGCGTCGAGGCGCGCGACCTGGTCCTCCATGAGCGCGATGAGCGGCGAGACGACGAGCGTCGTGCCGCCGCGCGCCAGTCCCGGGAGCTGGTAGCAGAGCGACTTGCCGGCCCCGGTCGGCATGACGAGGAGGACGTCGCGCCCGCCCGCGGCGGCGCGGCACACCGCCTCCTGCCCCGGCCGGAAATCGGCCAAGCCGAAGACGGCGTGGAGGAGCCCGCGCAAGCGGTCGGCAGGCGCGGCGGCGGCCGAAGGGCCGAAGAGCGGGAGCGACGACATCGAGCGGCTCGGAAGAGAGAAGGCTATCGCAGAAGAGGCGCCCGTAACTGTTGACCCCTGCCCATCGCCTATTTGAGCAATCGGTGTCTCATTGGTGGGACATCGTCGATAGGAGGACCAAGTATGGGCATGGCGAGACTCAACATCTGGGTCTCCGGTCTCGACGACCCCTGCAGGATCGCCGACGAACGGACGTGGTACGTGACGATCTACCGCTGCGACGGCAGCGTCCTCGAGTGGTGCGGCCGGCGCTACGTGGTGCTGCCGGCGCGCTGCGGCCACCTCGAGGTGGAGGTGCCCCCGGGCTGCTACCGGATCATCGCGGTCTGGAGCTTCTCGATCCTCGGCACCATCTACCACGTCAACCACTTCACCGACTCGGCGGTGGTGCAGGCGTGCTGCGACGAGCACGTCTGCGTGACGTTGTTCAACCCGAGCGTCCACCGCTGCGGGATCATCTTCCTGCGGGCGGTGCAGGACATCCTGTTGCAGAAGGGAGTCAAGCGGGAGACCGCCCAGCAGGTGGAGAGGGCCGTTCAGGCCTTCCTCGCCGAGCTGCCGCCACCCCCCGGCACCTTCGAGCTCGCCCACCTCGACGAGATCGAGAAGCTGGTGCGGGAGCAGGAGAAGGGGCAGGGCAAGGGCAAGGACGGGGAGAAGAAGGGGCGCTAAGGCCCGTGCGAGGGCGGGCCGCTGCTAGCGCGCGTCGGCCCGCCCCCGCCGCAGCGAGGTCCGCAGCTCGAGGGTCGTGAGCGCAGGGAGCCCGACGGCCAGGACGACGGCGTAGTGGAGGCCGCGGTAGAGGAGGGTGCCGGCGGCGGCGTCCACGCGGTCGACGCCGAGGGCGGCGAAGGAGGCGACCATCGCCGCTTCGGTGGCGCCGATGCCGCCGGGGACGCCGGTGAGCATGCCGGCGGCGAGGCCGAGCGACACCGCGCCGACCACCACCGCCATCGGCACCTCGGCGCCGAAGCCGCGGAAGACCACCCACTGCGCGAAGGCGTTGAGGAGGAAGAAGCAGCCGCCGAGCCCCACCACCTGCCAGCGCAGGCGTTGGTCGGCGAGGAGGCGCGCGAAGACCTCCACCGCCTCGTGGCTGTGGGCGAGGAGCTTCCCCATCCGTCCGGTGGCCGCCGCGGCGCGCCGCGCCAGGGTCGCCGCGAAGCGCCCGCCACCCGCCTCGCCGCTCCTCCGCATCCAGAGCAAGAGTGCGACGCCGGCGGCGGCGAACGCCGCGAGCGCCACCCAGGCGAGCCGCCAGCGGCCCAACGCGAAGGCCATGACGACGAGCGCCGCCCAGGAAAGGGCGGTCATCACCGCGTTGTGGGCGAGCTGGTCGAAGAGGACGACGCCGTAGGCGCGGCCGAAGCCGCCGGCGCCGCCGTGCGCGGTGTAGCGGGCGCGCAGCAGGCCGCCGGCCAGGCGGATGGTCGGCGTCACCATGTTGACCGCCGCCGAGGCGAGGAGGGAGAAAAAGCCGGTCGCGAGGCTCGGCGCGCGCTCGACCCGCCGCATCGCCAGATACCAGCGCACGTCCCAGATGGCGAAGCGGGCGAGAAGGCAGAGCGTCGCGAGCGCAAGGAGGGGCCAGCGCGCGCTCTCCAGACGTCCGGCGACCTCCGCCCAGCGCACACCGGCGAGGAGCCGCACCGCGAGCCACACCGCCAGGGCGACGACGGCGACCTTCGTGAGTGTCGAGAGCCAGGGGAGCCAGCGCGAGCGCTTGCGGGGAGGGTCCTGAGGCATGATGTGCGGCGTCAGAATAGCGCGGGGCGAGGAGGCGTGATGGCGGAGAGCGAGGAAGCTGCGCGGCTGGAGCTGCCGGCCGAGACGATGCGGGCGCTCGGCTACCGGGCGATCGACCTGCTCGTCGCGCGTTGGGCCGGCGAGCGCGAGCTGCCGGTCAGCCGGCACACGCCGCGCGCGCCGCTGGCGGCGCGGCTCGACGAGCCGCCGCCGGAGGGGCCGGCCGATCCGTTCGCCGTCCTCGCCCGCTTCGAGCGCGACGTCGTGCCCTTCCAGGGGCACATCGGCCATCCGCGCTTCTTCGCCTTCGTCCCCAGCCCGAGCAACTTCGTCGGCGTGGTCGCCGACGCCCTCGCCGCCGGCCTCAACCCGTTCTGCGGCACCTGGCTGGAAGGGCCGGGGCCGGCGCAGGTCGAGCTGGTCGTGGTCGATTGGCTGCGGCGCCTCTGCGGCCTGCCGGAAGGGGCGGGCGGGCTCTTCGTCAGCGGCGGCTCGGTGGCCAACCTGACGGCGCTCGTGGTGGCGCGGGAGGAACGGCTGGCCGCGCCGCTGGAACGCGGCACGGCCTACCTCTCCGACCAGGCCCACTCCTCGGTCGAGCGCGCCCTGCGGGTCCTCGGCCTGCCGGCGGCGAACGTGCGCAAGCTCCCGGCCGACGCGGCCTGGCGCCTGCCGGTCGCGGCGCTGCGCGCGGCCCTCGCCGCCGACCGCGCCGCCGGCTTCGCACCCTTCTGCATCGTGGCCAGCGCCGGCACCACGAACACCGGCGCGGTCGATCCGCTGCCCGAGCTCGCCGACCTCTGCGCCGCCGAGGGGCTCTGGCTGCACGTGGACGGCGCCTACGGCGCGGCGGCGGTGCTCGCCGAGCGCGGGCGCGCCGCCCTCGCCGGTCTCGAGCGCGCCGACTCGCTCTCCCTCGACCCGCACAAATGGCTTTTCCAGCCGTTCGCCTGCGGCTGTGTCCTGCTGCGCGAGGGGCGCCTCCTGCGCCAGACCTTCCACGTCCTCCCCGAGTACCTGCAGGACGTCGACCGCGGGCTCGAAGAGGTCAACTTCTGCGACCTGGGGATCGAGCTCACCAGGGGCTTCCGCGCGCTCAAGCTCTGGCTGTCGCTCCATGTCTTCGGCTTGGCGGCCTTCCGGCGGGCGGTCGAGCGCGGCATCGAGCTGGCGGAGCGCGCCGAGGCGCTGCTGCGCGCCGCGCCGGAGCGCTGGCAGGTCGTGGCGCCGGCGACCCTCGGTGTGGTCTGCTTCCGCTGGGCGCCGCCGGGAGTGCCGGAGGCGGCGCTCGAACGCGCCAACCGCGGCGTCAGCGACGGGCTCCTCGCCGACGGCACCGCCTTTGCGAGCTCGACCCGTCTCGGCGGGCGAACGGTGCTCCGCCTCTGCACCATCAACCCGCGCACCACCGAAGAGGACCTCGCCTGGACCCTCGAACGGATGGCGGCGGCCGCCGAGCGCGCGCATGAAGACAACGAGGAGGAGCGATGAGCGAAACCAAAGTGACCGTGCTGCGCAACGGCCCCCTGCGCATCGAAGGGGACTTCGAGATCCTCGATCCGGCGGGGAGCGCCTACGGCTTGGCCGGGCGGACCGTGCTGTCGCTCTGCCGCTGCGGCCAGTCGCAGAACAAGCCCTTCTGC
>DASWHY010000394.1:0-3001 GCA_036397955.1 Thermoanaerobaculia bacterium
GCGCCCGCCGGCCAGATCGGGGTGCTCGAGATCAGCGGCGCGCCGCAGCTCGTGGTGACGGCGCGGCTCGACGCCTCCGGGCTGGCGACGCCGACGGTGGCGAGCGCCCACCTGCCGGTCGTCTCCTCGGACAACCTGATCGACGGCGGCAAGACCGCCTTCCTGCAGGGGCTGGCGCGCGGCCAGGCGGGCCTGATCAGCAACCTCGGGATCCTCAACCTGGGCCACGAGGCGAGCCAGTGCACGATCAGCGCCTTCCGCTCGAACGGCACGCAGATCGGCACCAACGCGGTGATCGCACTCGCGGCGCTGAGCAACCGCGAGTTCGCCGACGCCTACGGCATCCTCCAGGAGGCGGCGATCGCCGACTCCTACTTCGCGGTCGGCTGCACCGAGGACTTCTACGCCTACGCCACGGTCCTCGACCCGGCCAACGCGCAGACGGTCTACGTCACCCCCTCCTACTCGCTGGCTTCGACCCTCCTCGTGCCGGGAGACACCGGGGGACCGCCGGGCACGGTGCAGTTCTCGGTGCCGGGGGTCTTCCTGGACGCCAAGTCGGGCGACTCCTTCCGGATCATCGACCTGCCGGCGCACCCGACCACCCGCTACCGGAAGGCGGTCATCGAATTCGACCTGCGCGTCGGGCCGATGACCCTCGGGCCGCGCAACTTCTACGGCGTCACCAGCTTCCGCCGCAACGACAAGACCCTCTTCTACGGCCTCATCGTGCGCGACGACCGCGACAAGACGATCCTCGACCTGGGCCTCGAAGACCTCGTGACCGGCAGCAACGGCGGGCCGTGGAAGGCGAACTCGAACTACTACGTCATCTTCGACTACGACACCGAGTCGCGCGTGCTGTCCTACAAGCTCTTCCGCGCCGGCGTCCTCGTCGAGCAGCTCACCGGCAACGTCAACCACACCGACATCATCGCCAACAGCAACCTGCTGCGCGTCGAGTTCGGACAGAAGGGGATCGCCGACCACGCCTACTTCCCGCCCATCGGCTGGCGCTACTCGAACCTGAGCGTCCGGCTGGAGACCTTCGCCGACTGAGCCTTCCCGTTTCGCCATGCGCCGCTCGTGCGGCGCCCGCGGCCGGCTCCTCCGGGGGCCGGCCGCTCTGCTCTTGACGCCCGGCACGTAGGCCGGGCGCTACCTGACGAAGACCATGCTGGTCGCCAGCGCGAGGAGGAGGACGGCCTGGAGGGTGGGGAGGGCGGCGGCGGCCGACGGCACGGCGGCGGGGACGGCGCCGGGCTCCTCGCGCGGCGCCAGGACGGCCGCCGCGGCGAGGAGGCACGCCCAGGGCATGCAGGGGAGCCAGATGCGCCCCACCTCGCCGCGCACACCGCCGGTCACGAGGAGGAGGTAGAGCGTGCCCCAGAAGACGGCGGCGGTCGCGCGCAGCGGCCGCGGCGCGGCGAGCGCGCCGATGGCGGGCAGGGCCACCGCCGGCCCGAGGAGCAGCGCGAAGTCGTAGGGGTTCCAGACCAGCCAGGTGAGGTAGCCGCGCGGCGCGACCGCGAGCGCGCGGTGGTCGGCCAAGGCGGCGGCGAAGGCTGCCCCGGGGTCGTAGCCGGCGAAGAGGGCGAGCGCGAGCCAGGGGAGCGCGAAGCCGGCGGCCAGGGCGGCCCAGGAGGCCAGGCCGCGCGAGCGCCGGCCCTCCCCGCCTCCCCACCAGGCCGCCGCCGCGACCAGCGGCACGGCGGCGAGCGCGCCGTAGCTCAAGAAGGCGGCGAGCCCGAGCGCCGCGCCCGCCGCCAGCCGGCGCGCCCACCCCTCCCCCGCCGCCAGCGCCGCGGCCCCGACCAGCAGGAGCGGCAGCGCCTGGTCGAGCGCCGGCGTGAAGAGGGAGCGCGCCGGCACCAGCGTCCAGAGCGCGGCGGCGAAGAGCGCCGCCGCGGCGTCGAGCCCGAGCCGCCGCGCCAGCGCGTGGAGAGGGAAGACGGCGAGCGCGGAGAGCGCCGGCAGGAGGAGGGCGAGGAGGACGACGGTCCAGGGGCTGGGCAGGCGCGCCGGCACCGGCCGGCCGCGGTCGCTCGCCCGCTGCCGCTCGCGCGCCAGCGCCTCCCGCGCGGTGGCGAGAACGCCCCGCTCGCCGGGCGGCGCGAGCGCCGCGAGCCGGGCGCCCAACGCATCGAGGCCGCGCAGCGCGAGGAGCGGCCCGGGCGGGTGGGTGCGCGCGTGCTGGTTGAGGCCGCGGGCGGCGCGCGGGTAGTCGGCGAGGAGCTCCGCCGCGGGCGGGGCGAGCGCCGCGTCCCAGAGGTAGCCGAAGCTGTGGCGCGAGGCGAGCGAGGCGGCGACACGGCCGAAGCCGCCGGGCTGCGCGGCGGCCAGGGCCAGGGTGAAGAGCCAGGCGCCGAGGGCGAGGAGGGGCAGCGCGGCACGCGCGGCGAGACGCGCCGCCGCGGCCCGCCGCGCGAGGACGACGAGCGCGACGGCCAGGAGGCCCGCCGCCGCGGCCGCCGCCGGCGACCAATCCGCCAGCCCCGGCGGGCGCCAGGCCCACTCCCACTCCGCCGGCCCGTTGGCGAAGGGGAGGCGGGCGAGCGCCGCCAACGCCAGCCCCAGGGTCAGGGCCGCCCCCAGCCGCCGCAGCCAGTACATCGAATCAGCCTACACTCTCGCCGATGCTCCCGCCGCCGCTGCCGGAGCCCGCGCGCGCCCTCGATCTCCCCGGTTTTCGCCTCGGCCACGGCTCCGACCGGGTGGGGATGACCGGCGTCACCGTCGTCCTCTGTCCCGAGGGCGTGCTGGCCGCCGCCGAGGTGCGCGGCTCGGCCACCGGCACCCGCCAGTTCGACTCGCTGGTCTCGGCGCAGCACGTGGCGAGCCGCGCCCACGCCGTGGTGCTCGCCGGCGGCAGCGGCTTCGGCCTCGCCGCCGCCGACCCGGTGATCGAGTGGCTGGCGGCGCGCGGCCACGGCTTCCAGACCGGGTTCGTGCCGGTGCCGCTGGTCCCCACCGCGATCCTCTTCGACCTCGGCTTCGGCGC
>DASWHY010000395.1:0-3160 GCA_036397955.1 Thermoanaerobaculia bacterium
AGGCTGGCGCTGCGTCGAGCGCCGCCTCCCCTACAGCCGCGACTTTGACCCCGACCTCCTGCTGCTCGACAACTACATCCCGTTCAACACCCTGGCGATCGAGCGTGCGCTCTGCGCCGAGGTCGGCCCCTTCGACCGCGACCTGCCGTTCTTCGAGGACTGGGACTTCCTGATCCGCCTCGCCGCGCTCGCCCCCTTCCACCACCTCGCGCGCGTCACCTGCGAGTACCGCCACTTCCGCGGCGGCGGCCACCACGTCCTCGGCGAGCGGCCGCGCGAGCGCCCCGACTTCCTGGCGGTCAAGGCGCGGGTGCTGGCCAAGCACGCCGCCCGCCTCACCCCCGAGCGGCTGGCGCGCGCCGTCGACACCCTGCGCTCAGAGCGCGTGGCGGGGCTCGAGGACGCCGGCAAGCTGGAGCGCGAGCTGGCCGCGACGCGCGAGGAGCTGTGGGCGCGCAACGGCGAGGTGGCGGCGGTGCGCGAGGGCTACGACCTCCTGGCCGCCGAGCGGAGCGCGCTGGAGGACCGCTACTGGGCCCTCAACGGCGAGCTCGAAGCGCTGCGGGCGCAGCACGCGCAGGTGACCGTCGAGACGCAGCGGCTGTACGACGTGGTCGAGGACCAGACGGCGCACCTCGGCCGTACCTACGCCGAGATCGAGCGCTTGAACGGGGAGCTGTCCCGCGTCGGCGCCCGCCTCCGGGAGGTGGAGAGGATGCTGCCCGTGCGCCTCCGGTCCTGGTGGGTCCGCCGCTTCTCATGACCTCGATCGCCCTGGTCTCGTCCGAGCCCATCCGGCCGCGGATGGCGGGGATCGGCATCCGCTACCTGGAGCTGGCGCGGCGCCTGCCGGCGTACGGCTTCGAGGTCCTCCTGCTCTCGCCGGCAGACCCCGCCGAGGCCGCAGCGCTGGGCCTGGACGGCGCCCGCGCCGCCCGCTTCGAGCGCGGCCGCGCCGCCGTCCTCCTCGCCGGCCGCGACGCCGTGGTAGCGCAAGGGCAGCTCGCCAACGACGTCCTCCTCGAGTGCCCCGAGCTGCCGGCGGCGATCGACCTCTACGACCCCTGGCTGATCGAGAACCTCGCCTACGCGCCGGTCCTGGGCTTCGAGCCGTTCCGCAACGACCACGCCACCTGGTCGCTGCAGCTCGCGCGCGGCGACTTCTTCCTCTGTTCCTCGGAGGAGCAGCGGAGCTACTACCTCGGCTTCCTGACCGCCCTCGGCCGCGTCAACCCCGAGGCGGTGGCGGGCGACCCCGACCTCGAGCGGCTGATCGCGCCCGTCCCCTTCGGTGTCCCCGAGGAGCTGCCGCCGCACCGGCCGCTGCTGCCGCCGCGCGCGGCGGGGGAGCGGCGCCTCCTCTTCGGCGGCCTCTACGACTGGTACGACCCCTGGACGCTGCTCGACGCGCTCGAGCGCCTCGACCGCCCGGAATGGGCGCTCTACCTCGTCCGCAACCCCAACCCGGAGAGCACGCCGCAGCGCCTGATGAGCGAGGTCGAGGCGCGCTGCCGCGCGCGCGGCTGGTGGGGGACGCGGGTGCGGGCGCTCGACTGGGTCGCCGCCGACCGCCGCTTCGACCTGCTGCGCGACGTGGACGTCCTGGCGGCGCCGCACCGGCCGAGCCTCGAGACGCGGCTGTCGCTGCGCACCCGTTTCCTCGACGCCCTCGCCGCCGGCTGCCCGGTGGTGACCAGCGAAGGCGGCGCGATGAGCCGCCTGCTCGCCGAGCACCGGGCGGGGTGGGTCGCGCCGCCCGGCGACGCCGCGGCGCTCGCGCGCTGCCTGGAGGAGGCTCTGGGCGGCGGCGAAGAGGTCGCGGTGCGGCGGCGGGGTGCGGTGGCGCTCGCCGCGGAGCTCCGCTGGGAGCGGGCGCTGGCGCCGCTCGTCCGCTTCTGCCGCGCGCCGCGCGTCGATCCGACGAAGGAGCGCTTCGCCTGGCGCCCGCCGACTGTGGTGCCGCCGGACCCGCTGCCGCTGCGCGTCCGCCGCGGGCTGCGCCGGCGGCTGCGCGCGGTCACGGGTCGGGCGTGAGCGCCGGCTCGACGCCGCGGCGCCTCTCGGTCGCCGTCCTTTCCTGGAACGGCCTCCACCACCTCAAGACCTGCCTCGCGGCGCTCGCCGGGCAGGAGGACCCGGGGCTGCCCTGGGAGCTGCTGCTCCTCGACAACGGCTCGCGCGACGGCACCGCCGCCTGGATGCGCGCCCGCCACCCGGCGGTGCGCCTGATCGAGAGCCCGATCAACCTCGGCTTCTGCGCCGGCAACAACCGGCTCGTGGAGGCGGCGACCGGCGACGCCGTCGCCTTCCTCAACAACGACACCCGCCCCGAGCCGGGGTGGCTGCACGGGCTGGCGGCGGCGCTGCGCGAAGCGCCGCCGGACGTGGCCGCGGTCTCGGGGCAGATCGTCGACTGGGACGCCGAGCGGCTGGACTTCGCGCGCGGCGTCATGACTTTCGACGGCCACGCCTTCCAGCTCGATTTCCGCCGCTCCCTCGCCGCCGCGCGCATCCCCGCCGCCGGCGCCGAGCTCCCCTTCGCCTGCGGCGGCAACATGCTGGTGCGGCGCGAGTCTTTCTTGGCCGCCGGCGGCTTCGACTCCGACTACTTCGCCTACCTCGAGGACGTGGACCTCGGCTGGCGGCTCTGGGCCGGCGGCGAGCGGGTGACGTTCGCGCCGGGGGCGGTGGCGCGCCACCGCTCGAGCGCCACGAGCGACCTCCTGGGACCCTTCAACCGCGGCTTCCTCTTCGAGCGCAACGCCTTCCTGACCGCCTGCAAGAACTACGAGGACGGGCTCTGGCAGAAGGTGATGCCGGCGGTGCTGATGACCCTCCTCGCGCGCACCCAGACGCTCCTCGCCGAAAACAACCCGGGCGGCGGCTCGCTGCGCGTCGATCCCTATGCCGGTTGGATCGCCGACACGGCGGCGGCGGCCTGCGAGGTGCCCGAAGGTGAAGGCGCGCCGCGGCTCACCCCGGGCCGCATCGCCGACCGCCTCGCCGAGCTGGGGCCGCGCGAGGCGCTCCGGCGCGCCTGGAGGAGGCTCGCCGCGGCCGCGCGCGGGCGCGAGGAGGAGCCGCCCGCGCCGACCCTCACCGACGAGCGGACGGTGGCGCAGCTCCGCGCCGTCAACTACCTGGTCGGCCACCTCGACGC
>DASWHY010000396.1:0-5768 GCA_036397955.1 Thermoanaerobaculia bacterium
GCAACGCCCCGCTCCCGCAGCAGCGCCACCGCCCGCCGCACCTTCTCGACCCGCGGATGCGCCGCGCTCCCGTGCGTCGAAAACGACAGCAGCGCCACCCGCGGCTCCTCCCCAAGCAGCAGCCGGCAGCTCCCCGCCGCCGCCTCCGCGATGTCCGCCAGCGCCTCCGGCGTCGGGTCGGGAACGACGCCGCAGTCGCTGTAGATCAGGGCGCGGCCGCCGGGGAGGACCATGAGAAAACAGGAAGAGACCACCCGGAGGCCGGGGCGCGTGCCGATGGTGCGCAGAGCTGCGCGGACCGTCTGCGCCGTCGGCGCCACCGCGCCCATCACCGCGGCGCCGGCGCGGCCGGCGGCGACCAGCAGGCAGGCGTAGTGAAGCGGATCGAGGGCGAGCTCGGCTGCGGAGCCGGCCTGATCGCCCAGGCGGTGGGCGAGGCGCTCCGTCAGCTCAGGTAAGGAAGGATCGGCCGCCGGGTCCAGCACTTCCCCCGGCACCTCCACCCCCGCCCCCGCCGCCGCCAGCGCCACCCGCTCCGGCGCCCCCACCAGCAGCGGCCGGCAGATCCCCTCCCGCGCCGCCACCGCCGCCGCCAGCACTACGCGTGCGTCCTCGCCCTCCGCCAACACCAACGTCGCCCGGGGCCCGCCTCGGGCGCGTGCGTGCAGTCCTGGGAGAGGGCCCGAGATCTCGCTCGTACTGACGACGGCCTCGAGGGGCATCGTCCCCGACTCTAACAGCGCGCCTTCGGAGAGCCCGCCAGTCAGCCGACTGCGGAGAAGGCCTTCTCGGCTTGTTCCGGAACTTGAATGCGGACGAAGAGATGAGCGGGGAAAAGGTAGTCCTCGCCAGATTCGTCGATGACACGAATCAAGCCATGGGCCTCGGCCTCGGAGTCAGCGACTGCCCGGTAGACCTTCCGCGGCTCGAGCGAGGCCTCATAACCACCGTGCTCCAGACAGAGGACGAATGCGGCAGGTTGGCCCATGTTCAGCTCAGAAGACGCTTGATTCGAAGATCCTTGCGACCCACGCCGTGGGCCTCGTACCAGTGTACCTCGGCCTGCGTGACCGTGCCTCCGGCAGCCGCGCGAGCGCAACTCCCTTGAGCTTCCGCCAACGACCGCGGCCATACTTTTTTTCCAGAAGCCGCAAGACCCGAATCGAGCCGCCGACAGCGATCGTCTCGACCTCGTCGAATCTCACCAATGATCTCGAGTTCCACGGAATCAAGTCGTGAGGCCCGGTTACGCCTGTGCCGCCAGGCGTTTGGGGGCGACGAGGCGGTAGCTGGTGGTCACGAGGTCGGCGACCTCCTGCCAGTCGATCTTGCCGCGGTCGAGGCGGAGGGCGACCCAGCCTTTGGGGCCGATGTAGCTGCGTGCATCGGATGCCCTCCGTGCCTGGCGCGAGGCTAGCGCAGCGGGCTCGCCGGCGCCATGGCGGGCACCCCGAAGGTGAGGGAGGCCCAGAAGCTCTCCCAGTCGGCGTCGCTGCCGGCCGGCGCCTCGACCATGTGGACGGCCTTGACCAGCCAGAAGCCGGGGCCGGGCAAGGAGAGGACGGCGCCCCCGGCCGCGTCCGTGCGCGCCGAAACCTTCTCCGCGCGATCCGGGCTGCGCGCCTCGACGAGCGCGCCGGCCAGCGGTTGGCCCTGGTAGAGGAGCAGCAGCGGCAGCGCGCCGCCGCCGGCGAGCGTGTAGGGGTTCGCCACCGGGATGAGCTCTAGCGGCAGCCCGAGCGCGCGGTCGTACCCGGCTCCCTGCCCTGCTTCCTCCTTCCCCACCTGGAGCAGCGCCTTGGCGCAGCGCGAATAGATCTCCCGCGCCGTCTTGGCGCTCTCGCCGCGCTCCTGGCGCAGCGCGCTCACCCGCTCGAGCCCCTGCTCGGCGAGGTGCTTTTCGAAACGGTCCCCTGCGAGCGTCAGCCGCGCGTGGTTGCTGTCGTAGACCAGGAGGTGGAGGCCCGGCTCGGCCGGCACGGCGAAGCCGGCCGGGTCCATCTTGGCCAACCCGAAGACCTCGGCCTCCCCCGCCGGTCCCACCAACCCGAAGCGCTCGATGCGCTCCGGCCAGCGCGGCACCGCCTCGCCGGGGAAGGCGTCCCCCACCCGCAGGCTGACCGCGACCTTGTCGCCCGGCGCCGGCCGGAAGGTGGACGGCTCGATCCAGAAGTCGTGCGCCACGGCGCCGCGCGCGCCGAGCGCGGCGAGCACACACCCCACCGCGAGCAGGGCGCGAGGTCTCATCTCTGGGTCCGCGCGACGCCGCCGACCGGCAGCTCGTAGGGTGCGCAGCGCGGGCCGCAGGTGCCGGTCTCGGCGCCGGGGGGCACGTTGCAGGCGGCCAGGCACTCGAAGGGCCCGCCGCAGCTCTCGCCGGTCCGCTTGCGCGCCACGCAGGTGCCGGCGAGGCAGATCGCGCCATCGCCGCAGGCGCTGCCGCTGCACGCCGCGCCGAGGGCGGCGGAGTCCCCGGCGACGCAGCGGCCGGCGGCGCAGTGGCTCCCGGCGGCGCACTGGAGGGTGGAGAGGCAGCCGCCGCCCATCGCCACCGCGCCGGCGCAGCGCCCCTGGAGGCAGTAGCCCTCGCACTCGGGGTGGTCGGCCGGGCGGAGCTCCTTGACATAGGTCGCGAGCAGCTCCCCGGGGGTGCCGCAGGCGGTGCCGGGCGCGCCCGGCGGGGAGCAGACGCGCGCCGCGGGCGACGCGCCCCGGCAGGCCAGGCCGGGCCGGCACTCCAGGGAGGAGTCGCAGGCCGCCCCGGCCTCGATGAGCCCGGCGACGAGCCCGCGGCAAGCGGCCGGCGCCGCCGGCGCCAGCGGGCTCACCCAGTCGCAGCCGGCGAAGGCCGCGGCGCTGTCGCGCTCGCAGCGCTCGACGGCGGCCGGGTCGAGACGCGCCCGGTTCGCGCGCAGCACGTCCGAGAGGACCCGCGCGCACTCGCCGGCGAGACCGCGCGCCGGCTTGGCGACGCCGCAGCAGGCCCCTCTGCGCGCCTCGGGGACGGCGTGAAGCGCGTCGCAGAGGCGCGCGGCGAGCGGCTCGGGCGCCGCCACCGCCGGCGGCTCCTGGAGCGGCAGGCGGGTGTCGTCGTCGCCCGTCTGGGTCGGGCTCTGGGCGAAGAGCGCCGGCGGCATCGTGGCGGCGGCGGCGGCGAGCAGGAGGAGGGCGGGGAGCCAACGTCTCGGGAGCAGCATCGTCGATCCTCCGGAAGGCTGGAGACTATCGGGAACCCGCGGAGCGGGCCCCGGCGCCAAGGAGAGCACCGGGGCCGCGCCCGCGAAAGGAGAAGGGGTCAGGGAGCCGGCGCCCCGTGCCCCTCGAAGAGGCCTTGGTGCGGCAGCGCCAGCCAGGGGAACGCGGTGAGGTAGTCCTTGTCGTTGGAGTTGACGCCGTCGCCGAGCGGGATGGCGCCGCCGGACAGGATGACGGTCAGCAGCACGTCGCTGACGTCGGCCTGCTCCTGGTTGGGCGCCGCGCCGCCCGGGATCGGCCGGCCGTTGGGGAAGCCCGAGTCGATCGCCATGTCCACCCGCAGCACGTCGCCGGTGAAGCCCGGGGCGATCGGCACGCTGTGGGCGCCGGCGAAGGGGATGTTCGTCAGGTTGATCGTGTCGAGGATGTCGACGCGTCCGGTCTTGAGCGCGTCCACCGTCGCCTGCGGCACGCCCAGCGCGTCGTAGATGCCGAGGAACTCGACGTCGCGGACGAGGATGGGGTTCAAGAAGTAGGCGGCGAAGTTCGCGACGTCGGTGAGCGGCGTCGTACGTAGGTACTTGGGCTGGTCCTGAGCGCCGATCAGGCCGGCGTTGACCAGCGGCAGCGCCTGGCGGCTCATCTGCACCCAAGGGCCGACCGCCACGTCGGCGCCGTCCGGCGAGAGCGTGCGGCTCTGCCGGCGGCTGGTCGAGAACCACAGCGCGAGCGTGGTGTCGTCGCCCGGCGTGCCGTCGTGCGCCGGCGGCGCGCCGGTGCCGGTCAGCTTGCTGGTCGGGATCTCGAGCGCGATGACGTTCAAGTTGAAGCCGGCGAAGACGTCCTCGGCCGGCCCCACGCGGCCAAGGATGCCGGCCAGGTTGATGACGTCGAAGATCGCCTTCTCGTCGAGGTAGAAGCCGTCGTCGCGGGTGCCGGCCCAGGCGCGCCCCTCGGAGCCGCCGGCGCCCAGCGGGCGGATGAAGGAGGCGGCGAAGGCGTCGTCGTAGAGGCCGACGTTGTGGCTGTCCGGGTCACTGGGATCGAACGGCCCCAGACCGTAGGCGATCCGGTCGGTGTGCGGGCCGACGTTCGGCGGCGCCACCGGCAGGTTCTGGCCGATCAGCACCCGTGGCGATCCTTTCTCCCTCTTGAAGACGTTGTAGACCTGCCGGTTGCCGGTGATCTGGACGAGCAGCTCTTTGCCGCCTCCCGGCGGGAGCGACAGGTCCGCCTCGTCCACCGGCGCCGGCCCCGAGGCGCGGAAGATGACCTGGTAGGTCACCTCGTCGTCGAGCAGCGTGTTGCCGCGCGAGATGTGGAACTCGTAGAGCACGTCCTCGCACAGCGCCGTCTGCATGTTCCCCTGCCCCGGCTCGTGCAGGCCGTCGAGCCCCATGACCAGGTAGAGCTTGTCGTGGGTGCCGGGCTTGACCCAGGCGTAGAAGTCCGTGGTGTCGATGCACGGATCGTTGCGCGTGGCGATCGCCTCGCGGTGGCTGGAGGCCGCGGCCGGCAGCGCGGCCAGCGCGCCCGCCAGCAGCCATACGGACATCGAACTGCGTCGTACCATGTGCATCTCCTCCGTCGATTGCTCGTGGTGTGTTTTCGGTCCCGTTCTTCGGCGATCTATACGGCGCGCGCGGGGCAATCGGATGAGTGCGGAAGGACCGGACGAGCGGAGCGAAAAACGGATCGATCGGAGGCCAAAAGGAGAACTACGCAGCAGGCGCGGAAACGGATGAAGGGGACGAAAAAGAGCCGCTCAGGGAGCGGTTGCCGGGTGTAAGCTTCGGCTTGTGAAGCTCTACCCCCTCGTCTTCGGCCTCCGCGACCTCATCCAGGGCAACGGCTTCCTGGCCGGGGTCGAGATGGAGGGGCGCGCCCTGATGCACGAGGAGGACGACGGCTACGTCTGGATCGAGGGGATCAACCCCGGCGGCTTCGCCGGCACCGGCAGCAACCCCGCCGAGGCGCTCGAGAGCTTCCGCCGCGAGTACAAGGCAGCCCTCTTCGACATGGCCGAGGAAGCCCGGGACTTCGAGGCATTCCAGGCCCAGGTGCGCTCCTTCTTCGCGAACGCCGGCGAGATCCCCGCGCGCGAGTGGGACGTGGCCGTCCGCGACGTGCGCGAGGGCCGCGTCGCCGCCTCCTGGCTGAACCGCCGCTCCGCCGACACCCCCTGCCACGTCCGGGTCGTCTCGATCGACCAGCCCTCCGCCGAGAACAACCGGCTCGAGGACGGCCCGGCCCTGGCGGCCTGACCCGCTCCAGCCTCTCTTCGACCGCGTGGCAGCCACCGCAGTTTCTAGAGGAGCATCCCGAGGTAGAGATGCACGTGATGAAGCCACCACGGCGACCAACGGCGGTCTACTTTAGCGCTTGCATCACACCATAGAGCCCTCTGCGGTAGAATGGCGTCCTGGGATGGGACTCTCCGTGAATGGGATGGCGCTGCTTGTGGGGCGGCGGCCCCTTTGCTAGGTTCCCGGGCCCATGACGAACTTGGCTAGCCAGAGCATGGCGACCGCACCGCCGGGAGAGACCTCGGCTACCCTCCCTATTCCAGAATC
>DASWHY010000397.1:0-20113 GCA_036397955.1 Thermoanaerobaculia bacterium
CGAATGCTATCTGGGGCCAAATCGGGGATGCGACTATCTAAATAGAGCATAGCAAGGTCGGCGAAATACTCCACCTCGCTACGAGTCAGTTCTCTTCCTCGTGGAACACCGTACCATTCGTCGATGCAAATACGGCAACAACAAGCCGTTGCATGCTGTGCGTAGTCGATCGCATTAGCGTGAGCAGAGTTCTCGCGCGGGGTCTGAAAGCCGTCGCGATAATTCGTGGCCTGTCCGACCCGCTGTTGAATCTGGCGTATTGCAGCGGCCCGCAAGGCGACCTTACCCTTTCGCCGCGCATAGTTGATAGCGTAAAGGCTCAACGGTATGTGCCAGAAGTGATGCCGGATTGTCTCCAGACGTAGGGTGGCAAAGGTATGCTCCGCGTCCGAAAGATTCTTAGCATGCATACGCCGCCAATCAACTAGAGAGGCTCCACAAGCTCGACACTTTCCTTCCATCCCATTTGCCTTAAGCTTCTTGGTCATTCGGAAGCAATGGAGGTTCCGTTCGCAGTCGGTGCTTGTACACGTTACGGCCAACGGCTTTAGCTTTTGCTTAGCATTCTTGGTCATGATCGCGCCTCAGGTTGAACACAAAGGGTTTAGGCCGTTACCAGCATGAACCCACTCAGTGACCTCGCGAACTACCTCGCTTAGCGGGCGATTGCCCGATACAGACATCGAAGCAAGCGAAGCCAAATCTCCATTCACCTCGCGCTCACTGGAGTGCGATTCCATCTCTGCAAGCTGATCTACAGCTACATGATCACGTTGCAGAAGACGACTTCTCCTGACTTCATCATCGACACTGACCAAAACTAAGCGTATCTCCAAAGGCACCAATAAATAATGGAGAGCCTCAAAGACCGTTACGTGCCGCACGCCGTCAAGGACGAGTGGTTCACCAGCCTTCCATCCGAAATGCACCAAAACATTCCGGCAGAATCCCTCCGCATCGCTCTCCACCAGGGAAGCGCCAAGTTCCTGCAAAACCTCCCGAGACTCGGGGAGGCCCCTACTCCGTGCGAGCGTGCGAACATACTCGCCAAAGCTAACTAGCTTCCAGCCGAGCGCGCTAGCGACTTCTCGTGAAATCGTCGACTTTCCGCTCCCCATAAGACCCGCAAACCCAAGAGCCAGCGGCTCAAGAGCGCGAAGCAGCAGGTCTCGATCAATGACATCAAGGCGCGAAAAGTCAGCATACCGAAACACAAGATCGCGTGGAGTGCAGCCAGTAGTCCCGCTTGCCTTTTGTAAGTTGTGGGCAGTTCCCCACCAGTCGATGCCCTGCAGAGAGAGTCGGTAGGCCATATAGTTAGCCAAGGCACCTTTATCAACTCCCTCGCGAACTGCAACTATCGGCACTGCCTGTTTCAATCTCTCTACCTTGCCTTGGGACACTTCAACGCACTGCTGGGTCAACTCCTCCGCCCGGCCTCGGAAAACTACATCGCCAGCAAATTGATCTGCGGCCTGTTCTTCAACGGCATCTCGACGTGCCAATGACAATTCGCCCTCTTCAATGACGGGCTCACTCTCGAGGCTCGGATCACAAGCTATGTGGTAGTACTCATGCAGCAAGTCATGTAGCCAGCGGGCTGTTGACTGGGTACGCTGTTTGAGGACGATTACACTACGACCCTGAATGCGCCAGCAAGCGCCATAGAAAGTTCCAGGGTCGTTCAATGGCAGTATCGCCACACCTAGAGTCCACATGTACTTCAGGGTCGATTCGAAGGTTAGTTCGCCATAAAGCCTGGTAACGGCGTCGTGAACCTCCTCAGGGTCCTGCGGGAACTCGCGTGCCGCCTTCATTGGTATTGCTTGGAGAACAATCAAGGCGAGATAGTGCGCGTAGAAGACGTACCCGCGGAGTTCGGCGTCTCGCACTCTCTGCGGCAATCTGAAGCGTGCAGTAGAGGCTGGGCCTGGTATTGTCGAAAGTAGCGTCTCGCCAAAGAGGAGACTCGGTGACCATGAGAAGATACGGCTCATTGCCTCCACCGCTTCGAGCATGACCTCGCCCTTGCTGTCATTCAGCTCGGCCGGCGTCCCAAGTGGCCTTGTGAGCAGACGCCTCTTGACAAGCTCACGCGGCAAGCCAGCACTCTTTAGGCGTCGCAATAGTCGTTCAAGCGAAAAATCACCTCCGGACAGGAAGATCTCCCTGGGCACGGAGATCCCAAGCGCACGGATTACCTCGGCAAGCCGAGTTAGGCTGGCGGAACGGTAATCGGTAGCCTCGTAGCGTTGAATCTGTTGAGGCTTCAGATTCAATCTCTCTGCGAGATCTTCCTGGCTCATACCACTTGCGATGCGAGCCTGAATTAAGGCGCGCGGAAGGTCCTCGAATGAGTTCAACTCTAGTGTCAGCCGCTCGCCGGCTCGAAGCGAGTCATAATCCCGCAGTTGCTCCTCTAGCTCAGAGACCTGACTACGCATAGCATCAAGCTCTGCTTGGTAGATCTTCGGATGGGGACGATCAGCCAGAGGTGCTGATTCGAGTCTCCGGATCGCGTCGCGAAATTTCTCCGCATGCGCCTTCGTGATGCGGTACTGGCGCTCGTTTTTAATCATCACGACGGTCTCCCTAGGGGGAGGGCGACAATGCCCTTCCTTTCTCCAGTCTCCTTGTTCGTTTGAAAAAAGTCTAAATAGGTCTTGCCACTACCGATCTCTGTCATGGTGGATGGGAAAAACTCTCCGAAGAAGCGAGCCTTTTGCGCAGCTCGCCGGTTCGAGAAGTCGAAGAAGATCGGGTCCAAACTGTCAGGATCGACTCCATAGGTATCCCAGCATGCGTCGTAATCCTCGGGGAGAGACTTGGCTGTAACGAAACTTCCGTTGACATAAAGCTTGCGGCAGCCTGCGCCGGCGAGAGCGTCGCCGCCTGCCCTGAGGCCCCCAAAAAGGCGCGCGCGATGAGGGTTAGAGGCGAAGCGTTTTTGTATTTCCACCCAGCTGGTCTCGTGGATGCCCGATGGAAGCAACCCGTCGCTGAGGAAGGCCGGCAACACGGCAACCCAACGTTATCGTTGTGTTGGAGCGTTGTCAAGCACTCTGCATGGGGGGTCCCGTCGCCTCGGGGAGCCCAGCCTGTTGCAATCGGCACAGAATACTCATAAGGTTGCATCTGCAATGAGCGTCCCGCTACCCGAGCCCTCGACCTCCGCTCCCGCCGTCCTGACCAAGGCCACCGAGCGTGCTGCCGACCTCCTCCGGTTCTCGGGCCGGGAGCTGGCCGCCGTCCTCGGCGTCAGCGCTTCGTCGCTATCGCGGATCGCCACCGGCCGGCGGACCATCGACCCGGCCAGCAAGGAGGGGGAGCTGGCGCTTCTCTTCCTGCGGGTCTTCCGCAGCCTCGACGCCCTCTTGGGCGGCGACTCCGAGAAAAGCCGGCTCTGGCTGCGGGCCTACAACGACCATCTGTCGGGCGTGCCCGCCGAGCTCATCCAGACCGCCCAGGGCTTGGTCCGTGCCACCGACTATCTGGACGCGCTGCGCGGCCAGGGTTGAGCCCGGACGGCTGGAAGCCCGCCCCTGGCGGGTGGTCGAGGCGCAGCACCTCGTCTCGACCCGGAAGCTCGTGGATTCGGACGCCGAGCAGCAGCTCCTCGAGGAGCTGATCGAGCGGGCGAAGCCGCCGCTGCCGCCGGAGCCCGAGCTCCAGCGGCTCCACTACCTCCTGCTGACGCCCTTCCGCTACCCGCCCCTCCGCCACGGCTCACGCTTCGGCACCCGCGCCGAGCGCGGCATCTGGTACGGCGCGGAGGAGCTGGTGACCGCCTTCGCCGAGGCGGCCTACTACCGGCTGTTCTTCCTCGAGGGGAGCCGGGCCGTGCTGGAGCCGGTGATGGGGGACGTGTCGGCGTTTCGCGTCCGGGTGCTCACCGAGCGCGGGGTGGACCTGACGCTGGAGCCCTTCGCTGCGTTCGCGGCGGAGATCTCGTCGCCGGTCGCGTACGAGGCGTCCCAGCAGCTCGGCCGGGACCTGCGCGCCGCGGGGGTCGAAGCCTTTCGCTATCGCTCGTCCCGGGACCTGGAGGGGGGCGCCAACTTCGGCCTCTTCACGGCGCGGGCCTTCGCGAGCCGGCGCCCCGAGCCGCCGGGGACCTGGTACTGCGTCGCCGCGCGCGCGGCGGTGGAATTCTCCCAGCGCGACGTCTTCACGCACCAGGCCCACCGCTTCCCGCGGGAGCAGTTCGAGGTCGGGGGAGTGCTGCCGTCGCCGGCGGCGTAGGTGGTCGAGGGTATGATCCTGCAGGTCATGAGCCCGCGAGACGCCATCCGTCGCCTCGTCGAAGATCTTCCGGAGGAGGACCTGCCGACGGCGCTCCGCGTGCTGGAAGCGCTGCGCGATACCGGAGATCCGGTGAGCCGAGCCCTCCTTCACGCCCCTCTCGACGACGAGCCGGATGATGACGACGCCGACGGCGGCTTGGCCGAGGCCCGCGCCGATGCCGATGCCGGCCGCGGAATCGCGACTCCAGAGCTCCGCCGCTTGACAACGCGCTAAATCTGCGCAATATTTAACGGTTGTCTTCCACAAGAAGTTCCGGGGGCAACACCCCATAGGATGAGGCCCGTCTCTCCGCCCCGCACCGGTCCTCGGCCACGGTCACTGCTCCGCGGCCTGCCCGCCACCGCTGCTCTCTGCTGGCTCGCGCTCGCCGCCCCCGCCGCCGCGGTGGAGCCTTTCGCCGACTTCAGGTTCAAGGTCAAGCTCGACGTCGCCAGGGCCCAGAGCGCGAAGGACAGCTTCACGCTCAACGGCAGCTTCCGCCTCGGGCTGGGGAGCAATGGCGCCGATCCCGCCCGCGAGGAGGTCGAGCTCCGCGTCGGGCTCTTCCACGTGGTACTCCCGCCGGGGAGCTTCGACCGCGCCGACGACGGCGAGGAAGGCACCCTCTGGGTCTACAACGATCACGAGCACGGGCTGACCCACCTGGCGCTCCTCCAGAATGGGGCGGCCTGGGCCCTCCAGGCCGGTGCCCACAAGGTCGACCTCTCCGGCACCGCCAACCCGATCGCCGTCGCCCTGCGGATCGGCGACGACATCGCGGTGCGCAGCCGCTACTTCGGCATCTTCCCCGGCCCCCAGAAGGTCATCTTCCGCTTCCCCCCGGGCGCCGACCGCGACGCCGACGACGACGGGGCGCTGCGCGACGCGGACGACTGCGACGATCAGAACCCGGCGGTCCACCCCGGCGCCGAGGAGCGCTGCAACAGCATCGACGACGACTGCGACGCCGAGGTCGACGAAGGGTTCGTGCTCGGCGGCTCCTGCTCGGCCGGGGTGGGCGCATGCGAGCGCAGCGGCGTCACCGTCTGCTCGCCCGACGGCGCCGGGACCGTCTGCGGGGCCACGCCGGGCGAGCCCCAGCCGGAGACCTGCGACGGCCGGGACGACGACTGCGACGGGGTGAGCGACGACGGCTTCGACGCCGGCGCGCCGTGCACGGTGGGGATCGGCGCCTGCGCCCGAAGCGGCGTCAAGATCTGCACCCCGGACGCGGCGGGTACGAGCTGCGACGCGATCCCGGGCCTCCCTGCCGCCGAGACCTGCAACGGCCTCGACGACGACTGCGACGGCGCGGCCGACGAGGAGCTCGGGGAGCTGCGCTGCGGAGTGGGCCTCTGCGCGCGCACGGCGCCCGCCTGTCTCAGTGGGCAGTCCCAGGTCTGCGTGCCCGCCGAGCCGGTGGCCGAGATCTGCGGCAACGGCCTCGACGAGGACTGCGACGGCGCCGACCTCGCCTGCCCCGCCCTCGCGATGGCGATCGCCGAGCCGGCGAGTCTCGCCACCGTCACCCGCTCGCCGGTGACCGTCGCCGGCACGACCTCTGACGAGGCGGTCGAGGTGGAGTGCGCCGGCGTGCCGGCGGCGCTGACGGCGGCCGGCGACGGGCGCCGCTTCGAGGCCTCGGTGCCGCTGCGCGAGGGCCGCAACACCGTCACCTGCCGCGGCCTCGACGCCCGCGGGTCGGTCGGCACGGCCACCGTCGTCGTCACCCTCGACTCGACGCCGCCGGTCGTGGTGCTGGAGACGCCGCGCGACGGCCTGGTCACCTCCGAGCCCGCGGTGACAGTTGTCGGCAGCTTCAACGACGCGATCGCCGGCGCCTTCGACTCGACGGCGGTCGCGGTCTCCTGCAACGGCTTGCCCGCGGCGGTCGAGCACCGCACGTTCGTCGTCCGCAACCTGCCACTGCGCCCCGGCGCCAATGCGATCCGCTGCACCGCCATCGACCCGGCAGGCAACGCTGCCGAGACCGCCGCGCGCTCGGTGACCCGGCTCGACCTCGCCGGGCAGCGAATCGAGCGGCTCGCGGGCGACGATCAGAGCGGCGAGGTGGGCGCGCTCCTGTTGCAGCCGCTCGCCGTGCGGCTGGTCGACGCGGTGGGGCTGCCGGTCCCGGGGAGGACGGTCACCTTCCGCGTCTCCTGCGGCAGCGGTGTGCTCGGCGACGGAGCGAGCGAGGAGCGGCAGCTCGGCGTGACCACCGACGCCACCGGCCGGGCGGCCGTCGCCTTCCGGCTGGGCGGCCGCGCCGGCGCCGGAGACCACCGCGTCACCGCGAAGGCGCTCGGCTTCGTTGGCGAGGTGGAGTTCGCGGCCACCGCCCGGAGCGGCGCGCCGGAGCGCATCCTCGCCGTCGGCGGCGAGGCGCAGCGCGGGACGGCCGGCACACCGCTGCCGATGCCGCTCGTGGCGCTAGTCGTGGACGCCGAGGGGAACCCGGTCGAGGGCATGCCGGTCAGCTTTGCGGTGGCCCGCGGCGACGGCGCGATCAACGGCGAGGCGCAGGCGACGGTCGCAACGGGCGCCAATGGCCGCGCCTCCGTCACCCTCCGCCTAGGCGCGGACGACGGGATCAACAACAACCTGGTCGAGGCACGCTTCAGCGGTCTCGCCGGACTGGCGGCCGTGTTCACGGCGAGCGGGCTAGCCCCCGGCCGCCCCGAGGACACCCGCTTCACCGGCGTCGTGCTCGACAACGCCAACCTGCCGATCCCCGGCGCGGCGGTGAGCATCAAGGGCACCGCGCTCGCCACGACCACCGATGAGCAGGGCTTCTTCCGCCTCGACGGCGTGCCGGTGGGCACGGTCGTGCTGCGCGTCGACGGCAACGCGGGCCCGCGGCCGGAGACCTTCTCGGTGCTCGAGTTCGAGGTGACGACGGTCGCCGGGCGAGAGAATACCGTCGGCATGCCGATCCTCATCCCGGCTCTCGACACGACGAGCGCCCGTCGCTGCGGCGGCGCGACGCCTTGCACGCTGATGATGGCGAACGTCCCGGGGCTCACTCTCACCATCGCGCCGAACTCCGTCACCTTCCGCGACGGCTCGCGCGAAGGCGAGGTGATGCTCACCCAGGTGCACCTCGACAAGGTGCCGATGCCGCCGCCGGACGGCGGGCTGTTGATCCCCGCCTGGACGATCCAGCCGGGCGGCACGCACTTCGATCCGCCGGCGGCGATCACCATCCCGAACACCGCCGGCCTGCCGCCGGGCGAGCGGGCCGAGATCTTCCAGTTCGACCACGACATCAACGACTTCGTGACCGTCGGCACCGGCACGGTGTCGGAGGACGGCGCGGTCGTCGTCTCCGACCCCGGCTACGGCATCACCCAGGCCGGCTGGGGCGGCTTCCGGCCACCACCGCCGCCGATCGGGCGACTGACCGGGAGTGTCGGGGGGCCATCCCCTCCGCCACCCCCACCGCCGCCGGACTGCAACGGCATCCCGCTCGGCCCCGGCCAGGGATGCTGCAACGGCACCACGAAGTACGACCTGGGGACCCAGTGCTGTGGACCCGCGGGTGTGGTGGCGAAGAGCTCTCCCATCGCGGACCTGGCGCAGTGCCCAAGCCGGGCTCGCAATCCCCAGCACGTGCCGAGCGTCAATGGCTGCAGCTCCGTCTTGGATAACCCAAACTTTTTCGATGCCCTGACGAATCCGCTGCTCGTTCCCTGTCTTCTTCCGGGCGAGGCCCCGAGCTTCAAACCGGCCTGCGATCTCCATGACCTCTGCTACGACCACTGCAACAGCGGGAAGCCGAACTGCGATGCCGCCTTCCTTTTCAATCTGCTCAGCCTCTGCTCGCGCGTCATCAATCCCGTTTGCCTCGCCAACTGCCAGCTCAACGCCGTGAAGTACAGCTCGGCGACCGCAATCGTCGCGCTCTCGGCCTACGAGAGCGCCCAGAAGAACGCGTGCCAATGCTGCCCGTGAGCGCAAGGCACGTGTGGCGGCTGCGCGTCCGCCTGCGCGGTGCGTTGCTCGGAGCCCTGCTGGCGATCGGCTCCACTCCCGCGGCGCTCTCCCAGGCGCCGCTGCAGTGCACGGTCGATACCCTCAACCGCGTCGTTGAAGTCGGGCCCGACGGCTCGTTCGCGCTGGAGAACGTCCCCGCCGACCGGAGGCTCGCGAGCGTCCGCGCGATCTGCCGGCAAGGGACCGCGAGCTTGGGCGGGCGCTCCGAGCTGCTCACCGTCCCGGTGGGGGCCACGGCGGAAGTCGGAGAGATCGCCCTTGCGCCTCTTCCCTCGAGCCCCCAAGCCCTGCGCTTGTTCGCGCTGCCTGGCCGTCTGCAGGCGCGCGGCGCAACGGCTCAACTCTACGTGGCCACCGTGCTGGCGGACGGCTCGCTTGCGGCACCCGAGGACGGTCCAGTGAGCGTCAGCTTCACCTCCAGCAATGCAGCCGTCTGCACGATCGCTCCCGAAGGCGTCGTCACGGCTGTCGGGAGCGGGACTTGCTTGATCACCGCCGTCCATCACGGCGTCGTCGGCACAGTCCCCGTCATCGTCCAGCTTGGCGGCGACGCCGATGGCGACGGCCTCCCGGACGACTTCGAGCGCTCGTTCCCATGTCTCGATCCTGCTATGGCCGACGGCGCGGCGGACCCGGACGGCGACTCTCGAAGTAATGTGCAAGAGCTCCAGGCAGGGACGGACCCCTGCGCCGCCGACACCGACGGCGACGGCCTCTCCGACGGCCAGGAGGCGGCGATCGGCTCGAGCCCCGTGCTCCCGGATTCGGACTTCGACGGCTTGCTCGACGGGCGCGAACCGAACCCTGGCGGGGACGGCGACGGCGACGGCCGGATCAACGTCCTCGACCCCGACCAGGACAACGACGGCTTGCCGGACGGAGTCGAGGTGCGGATCTGCGGCACCCCCACGTGCGCCGCGCCGTTCACCGACTCCGACGGCGACGGCCTCACGAATCTCGACGAGGTGGGGCTGGGAACGGACCCGACGCGTCGCGACAGCGACGGCGACGGAATCGACGACGCGGCCGAGGCTCTGGGCGCGACCGATCCGCTGGATCCCGACAGCGACGATGACGGGTTCGCCGACGGGTTCGAGATCTTGCGCGGCAGCAGCCCCACCGACCCGGCCAGTCGACCCACAGTCCCGCTGGTCACCGAGGCCGTGGGCGGGCGCTTCGCCGTGCTCAACGAGGCGGCCCCGGCCGCACCGGTATTAGCCGAAGCCGTGGGCGTGCTGCTCTCGCTGCTGAACCAGGCCGCGCCGCCGCCCCCGGCGTCGGCCGAAGCCGTCGGCAAGCTGTTCTCGCTGCTGAACCACGCGGCCCCGCCGGCGCCGAGTACCGCCGAGTCGGTGGGTCCCCTGGTGAGCGTCCAGAACACGGCGCCGCCGTAGCGCCGCGGAGAAAGGACCACGTGAAAGGAACAAGCCGAGTGTTCGAGAAACGAAGCCCGCGGGCGCACACTTACGGGCTCGACGGGGCAGTCAGGAGGCGAACGATGACCACGCGACCTTCACCCTCCCGGATGTTTGAAGCAGCCCGCTGCGTGGCGATGGCGCTGCTCGCCGCGTCCGCGCCCCTCGGTGCGCAGGCCTTCGACAGCGGCTCGACCGGGGCCGACGGCGCGCTTACCCTCACCACGCCCGGCACCGTCGTTTTCGATCCGGCGAGCTTCAGCCCGCCGCTCGACCCAGACGGCGACAACGTCTACCATTTCACCTCGATCACCATCGGCTCCGGGGTGACGGTGCGGCTCCTCGGGCCGCGGCTCACCATGAGCCCGGTCTTCTGGCTCGCCACGGGTCCGGTGCAGATCGACGGCACCGTGGACCTCAGCGGATCGATCGGACAGCACGGGACGCAGGTCCTCAACGACGGCTCGCGGGTCCCCTCCGTTCCCGGAGCGGGCGGTTTCCCCGGCGGCGTCGGAGGCACCGCGACCTCGCCCCCGTCGGAAGGCAATGGGCCAGGTGGCGGAAGGCTGCCCGACCGCGGCGATCACCCGGGCGGAGGAGCCTCACACGCCTTTCCAGGTGGGTCATATCTCCCGCCACGCCCCGCGTACGGCAACCAATTCCTCCTGCCTCTGCTGGGCGGCTCAGGCGGAGGAGGGACCTACGCCAGAGCGGGCGGAGGCGCCGGTGGCGGTGCTCTTCTGCTGGCGAGCTCGGTCTCGATCGTCGTCAATGGGAGCATTCTCGCCGACGGCGGTAACGGAGGATGGGAGACCGGGACCGCGGGCCAGCTGGGGGGTGGAGGGAGCGGAGGCGCATTGCATCTACTGGCGCCGACCCTCAGCGGGACTGGCACGCTGACCGCGCGCGGCGGGAATCCCGGCGTCTTCACCGCGGCATCGGCCGGCCGCATCCGCCTCGAGGCCTTCCAGCAAAACTTCGCCGGCAACATCAGCGGCGCTTCCCCGGTACGGGCGACGGTTTTCACCCGCGATCTGACTCGGCCGCTGTCCACGGTGCGCGTGGTCTCGGTGGACGGGCAGCCGGTGCCAACCAACCCGGACGGCAGCTTCACCGTCCCCGACGTGACGATCAGCAAGGGGACCGCGGCAACGGTCGCCATCGAGGGCCGCAACGTGCCGCCGGGCACAGTGGCGGAGATCCGCGTCTACTCGGAAGCGGCTACCGACCAGGTCGTCAACTCGACTCCGCTCGCCGGGACGCTCGCGCTGTCGAGCGCGACAGCGTCGGTGGTGTTCCCTCCCGGGTTCTCGCGGGCTTACGTGCGAGCGACCTGGACACCGTAGCGGGCGGCGGTCACAGTCGATCGGAGGCGGGCGCGAAAGCCTTCGCGCAGTCGATCGGAGCCCGGCGCGAAAGCCTTCGCGTCTAGCCCCGCCACCCGAAGCGCCGCTCCAGCTCGGCGGTCAGGGCCGCCTGGCGCTCGTTGACCTCTTCCTGCGTGAGGGACCGGTCGCGGGCGTTGTAGACGAAGGTGATCGTCGTGTTGACGGCGCCTTCCGGGACGCCGGGGCCGCGGTAGCGGTCCTTGAGGTGGAAGGCGGCGAGGTCGGGGGGGGCGGCGCGGCCGATCGCCCGCTCCAGCTCCGTCCAGGTGACGGTCAGCGGGTGGGTGAGGGTGAAGTCGGCGGCGATGCCGGGGTAGCGCGAAGGGGGGGCGACCGCGAGCGGCGCCTCGCCGGCCACCAGCGGCTCGACGGCCAGCTCGGCGACGTAGAGGGGATACGCCTCCTCCGCCGCCACCTGACCCAAGAAGCCGACGACCTCGCCGCGCAGCACGAGCTCGGCGGCGGCGCCGCGCGCCAGGCCCGGCAGGTCGGCAGGCCGCGCCTCGAGCCGCCCGCCGGCGAGCTCCGCCAGCCCCTCGATCGCGCCCTTGAGGTCGAAGAGGTCGAGGTCGCGGGCGCGATCCCAGGGGGTGCCGCGGCGGCCGCCGCAGACCAGGGCCACCATCTCCGGCTCGTCGGGCAGCGCCGGCTCGGCGCGGTTGCCGGAGGGCGGGAAGAAGACCCGGCCGACCTCGAAGAGCTGGACCGACGGCGCCCCGCGCCGCTGGTTGAAGCGGGCGCTCTCGACGAGGCCCGGCAGGAGCGAGCGGCGGAGCAGCGCCAGGCGCTCGGAGAGCGGGTTCGCCAGCTCCAGCGCCGGCGCGGCGGGGCGCAGGCTGGGGAAGGCCGCGTCCTCGCGCGGATCGACGAAGGCGAGGTCGATCGCCTCGGCGTAGCCGCAGGCGGCCAGGTGGTCGCGCAGGCGCCGGCGGCGCGCCGCCTCCGGTGGGGCCGGGGCGTCCGGTCCGCCGACGGCCGGCAGGTCCGAGGGAACGCGGTCGTAGCCGTAGTGGCGGAGGACCTCCTCGTAGAGGTCGGCGGGGAAGACCTTGGGCTCCTTCCCCTCCTCGGGCTTGCGCGGCTCCATGTCGAAGTAGCGCCAGGAGGGGACGGTGACCTCCCAGACCGCGTCGTCGAGGGCGCGCAGGCGGAAGCCGAGGCCGTTGAGCCAGCGCTTGACGTCGGAGCGCGGCACGTCGGCGCCGGCGAAGGCGTGGAGGCGGGCGAGGTCGAGGAAGCCGCGCGGCGTCCAGCTCGGCGCCTCGGCCCAGCGCACGTCGAGGGCGCCGTGGACGACGACGCCGCCGGCGACCTCGGCGATCAGCGCGGCGGCGCGGCTGGCGGCCTCCAGGCACCCCTCGGGGTCGCTGCCGCGCTCGAAGCGGTGGCTGGCGTCGGTGTGGAGGCCGAAGCGGCGGCTGGCGGCGCGCACCCGCCGGCGGTCGAAGTGGGCGCTCTCGATGAGCACGTCGGCGGTGGCGGCGGCGACCTCGCTGGCGGCGCCGCCCATGACGCCGGCGAGCGCCACCGGCCGCTCGGCGTCGGCGATGACCAGGATGTCGGGGTCGAGGGCGCGCGCGACGCCGTCCAAGGTCGTCAGCCGCTCGCCGCGGCGGGCGCGGCGGACGACGATGCGCCGGCCGGCGAGGCGAGCGAGGTCGAAGGCGTGGAGCGGCTGGCCCAGCTCCCAGAGGACGTAGTTGGTGACGTCCACGACGTTGTTGATCGAGCGCTGGCCGATGGCCTCGAGCCGCCGGCGGAGCCACGCCGGGCTCGGTCCGACGGCGACGCCGCGCACCACCCGCGCGACGTAGCGCGGGCACCCCTCGGGGTCTTCGAGCTCGAGCGCCGCCAGCTCCGCGACCGGCTCCGGCGACTCCTCGGGCGCCGCCGGCGGCCGCTGCAGCGGCTCGTCGAGCGCCACCGCCACCTCGCGCGCCAGGCCGAAGTGGCACATGCAGTCCACCCGGTTGGTGGTGACGTCAACGTCGAAGAGGAGGTCGCCGTCGCGGGCGGCGAGCTGCTCGACGGCGAGCCCGGCGCCGGTCAGCCGCCGCGCCAGCTCGCGCGCCCCCTCCTCGCCGGCGGGGATCTCGACGTACTCCGAGAGCCACTCGCGCGAGAACAGCATCAGCCCTTCACCTGCCGCAGCAGGCGCTCGTCGTTCTCGAACAGCGCCCGGATGTTGGGGATGCCGTAGCGGATCATCGCCACGCGGTCGAGGCCGAGGCCGAAGGCGAAGCCGGTGTAGACCTCGGGGTCGATGTCGCAGTTGGCCAGCACCCGCGGATCGACCATGCCGGCGCCCAGGATCTCCATCCAGCCGGTCCGCGAGCAGGTGTCGCAGCCGCCGCCGCGGCAGAAGGGGCAGGTGATGTCCACCTCCGCCGACGGCTCGGTGAAGGGGAAGAAGCTGGGGCGCAGGCGCACGCCGGTGTCGGGGGTGAAGAGGCGCTTCACGAACGCCTCGAGCGTCCCCTTCAGGTGCCCGAAGGTGATCCCCTCCCCCACCGCCAGCCCCTCGACCTGGTGGAACATCGGCGAGTGGCGGAGGTCGTTGTCGGCGCGGTAGACGCGGCCCGGGCAGATGACGCGGATCGGCGGTTTGCGCGCCAGCATGGTGCGGATCTGCACCGGCGAGGTGTGGGTGCGCAGCAGCAGGCCGTTCTTGAGGAAGAACGTGTCCTGCGTGTCGCGCGCCGGGTGGTCGGGCGGGAAGTTGAGGGCCTCGAAGTTGTGGACGTCGTCTTCGACTTCCGGCCCTTCGGCGACGCTGTAGCCGAGCTCGGCGAAGATCGCCTCGATCTCACGCTGGACGCGGGTGACGGGGTGGAGGCTGCCGAGGGCCGGCCGGCGGCCCGGCAGGGTCAAGTCGATCGCCGCGGCCCGGCGCGCCGCCGCGCGCTCGCCCGCGGTCAAGCGCTCGTCGAGCTCGGCGAGGCGCTCCTCGACCCGCTCCTTGAGGGCGTTGACCGCCTGGCCGAAGTCGCGGCGCTCGTCGGGCGGCACCTCGCCGAGCCGGGCGAGGAGCGCGCGCACGAGGCCCTGCTTGCGCCCCGCCCAGCGCAGGCGCAACTCCTCCCAGGCGGCGCGCTCGGCGACCGCGTCGGCCTCGCGCTCGAATCGGGCGGAGAGCTCGGCGAGGTCGGCCGCGCTGGCGCGCGGCTCGACCGCCAACTCAGGCCTCCGCGGGGCGGGGCTCGGTCGCCGCCGGCAGCGCCTGTTTGGCGGTCTCGGCGATGAGGCCGAAAGCCTGCGGGTCGCGCACCGCGATGTCGGCGAGGACCTTGCGGTCCAGCTCGTTGCCGGCGGCCTTGAGCCCGGCCATCAGCCGGCTGTAGGAGAGCCCGTGGAGGCGGGCGGCGGCGTTGATGCGCACGATCCAGAGGCTGCGGAGCTGGCGCTTCTTCTGCCGCCGGTCGCGGTAGGCGTAGCCGAGGGCCTTGTCCACCGCCTGCTTGGCCATGCGGTGGGCCTTGGACTTGGTGCCCCAATAGCCCTTGGCGGCCTTGAGGATCTTTTTGCGGCGTTCTTTGCGGACGTTGCCGCGCTTGACACGTGCCATGTCGGCGAACCTCGTTTGGTGAATCGCCGGCCGCAAGCGGCCGGCATGGCCCCGGTGGACAGGTTCGTCCCAGCGGCGGCCGGTTGGCGGTGCGCTGCCGCTACGTGTGCAGCATCTCCTTGATCGTCGGCGCGAAGGCGTCCGACACGGTCGTCGCCTTGCGCAGGTGCCGCTTCCGCTTGGTGGTCTTCTTGGTCAGGATGTGGCTGTGCATCGACTGATGCCGCATCACCTTCCCGCCCGCCGTGACCTTGAAGCGCTTGGCGGCCCCTCTGTGGGTCTTCTGCTTGGGCATGGGCCCGCTCCTTAGGGGGTGGCTTTCTTGATGCCGTGCCGGGGCGGCCCCAGGATGACGTGCATCCGGTTGCCGGCCATCTCGGGGCTGGATTCTACCACTCCCCGCTCGCCGACGTCCTGCGCCACCCGCGCCAGCAGCTTGTGGCCGAGGTCGGTCCGCGCCATCTCGCGCCCGCGGAACTGGACGGTCGCCTTGACCTTGTCCCCCTCCCCGAGGAAGCGGATCACGTTCTTGAGCTTGAAGCCGTAGTCGTGATCGTCGATGTTGGGCCGGAACTTGACCTCCTTGACCTGGATCGTCTTCTGCTTCTTGCGCGAGTCGTGCGCCTTCTTCTTCTGCTGGTAGAGGAACTTGCCGAAGTCCATGATGCGGCAGACCGGCGGCTTGGCGGCGGGCGCCACTTCCACCAGGTCGAGCACCTGCTCCTGGGCGCGGCGCAAGGCCTCCTCGATTAGCACGATGCCGGCCTGCGAGCCGTCGGCGTCGATCAGCCGCACCTCCTTCACCCGGATGCGGTCGTTGACTCGGGTCGCTTTGTCGATGATCAGCACACCTCCTTGGAAGCGGGCCGGACGCGGCATGCGCCCGGCCGACACGAGCCCTTCAGGGCTCGGTACTCCGCGCCGCGGTTCGCTCGGCGAGCCGCGCCGCGAACTCCGGCAGCGGCATGGCGCCCAGGTCCTCGCCCGAGCGCAGCCGCACCGCCACCGTCCGTCCCTCCTGCTCGCGCCCGCCCACCACCAGCATGTACGGCACCTTGCGCACCTGCGCCTGGCGGATCTTGTAGCCCACCTTCTCGTTGCCGGCGTCGAGCTCGACGCGGGCGCCGGCGGCGGCGAGCGCCGCCCGCACCTCCTCGCCGTAGGCCGCGAACTTCTCCGACACCGGGATGACCACCGCCTGCACCGGCGCCAGCCAGGGCGGGAAGGCGCCGCCGGTGTGCTCGATGAGGATGCCTAAGAAGCGCTCGATCGAGCCGTACTTGGCGCTGTGGATCATCACCGGCCGGTGCTCGGCGCCGTCGGGCCCGACGTAGGAGAGGCCGAAGCGCTCCGGCATCTGGTAGTCGAGCTGCACCGTGCCGAGCTGCCAGGAGCGGCCGAGGACGTCGCGGACGTGGAAGTCGATCTTCGGGCCGTAGAAGTTGCCCTCGCCGTGGTTGACCTCGTAGGCCATGCCGGAGGCCTCGAGCGCAGCGGCCAGCGCCTGCTCGGCGCGGTCCCAGGTGGCGTCGTCGCCGAGCCGCTGCGCGGGGCGCGTCGAGAGCTCGATGCGCACGTCGTCGAAGGCGAAGAGCGCGTAGAGCTCCAAGATCATGCGGATCAGGAGCTGCACCTCGCCGGCGATCTGCTCGGGCAGGACGAAGCTGTGCGAGTCGTCCTGGGCGAACGAGCGCACCCGCGTCAGGCCCGAGGTGACGCCGCTCTTCTCGTAGCGGTGGAGGCGCCCGAAGTCGGCGTAGCGGATCGGCAGGTCGCGGTAGGAGCGCAGCGCGGTGCGGTAGATCAGGCAGTGGCCCGGGCAGTTCATCGGCTTGACCGCGAACTCGCGCTCGTCCACGGTCGAGAAGAACATCGCGTCGCGGTAGTGGTCCCAGTGGCCGGAGGTGTGCCAGAGGTCGACGTCGAGGATCTGCGGCGTCACCACCTCGGCGAAGCCGCTCTTCGTCTGCAGCTCGCGGATCAGCGCCACCAGGGCGTTGTAGACGATCGTCCCCTTGGGGTGGAAGAAGGGGCTCGCCGGCGCCGCCGGGTGGAAGCTGAAGAGGTCGAGCTCGGGGCCCAGGCGCCGGTGGTCGCGCGCCCGCGCCTGCTCGGCCTGCTCGAGCCACTGCTCGAGCTCGGCCGGGCTCGCGAAGGCGGTGCCGTAGATGCGCTGCAGCCGCTCGTTGGCCTCGTCGCCCTTCCAGTAGACGGCCGAGGACTCGAGGAGCTTGACGGCGCCGATCTGCGACGTCCGCTGCGCGTGCGGGCCGCGGCAGAGGTCGGTGAAGGCGCCGTGGCGGTAGAGGGTGATCGGCTCGCCGTCGGGGATGTCCTTCAAGCGCTCGACCTTGAGCCCCTCGCCCATCTCGCGGAAGGTGCGCTCGGCGTCGGCGCGCGAGACCTCGATACGCTGCAGCTCCGCCCCCTCGGCGACGATCTCGCGCATCTTCGCCTCGATCCGCTCGAGGTCCTCGGGCGTGAACGGGCGCGGGAAGCGGAAGTCGTACTGGAACTTCTCGGCGTGGTCCTTCCGCCCGACGTCGATCTCGGTCTCCGGCCAGAGGCGCTTGACCGCGTCGGCCAGCACGTGCTCGGCGCTGTGGCGGATGAACTCGCCGGCCTCCGGGCTCTTGGCGGTGAAGACGCGGAAGGCGCCGCCGCGGTCGAGCGGCGCGCGCAGGTCCACCTTCTCGCCGTCGAGCTCGGCGCCGACGGCGTCGGCGGCGAGGCGGCGGCCGATGCCGGCGGCGACCTCCAGCGGCGTCGCCCCGCGGCGCACGGCCCGCTGCGAGCCGTCGGGCAGCGTTAGGTGGATCACCTCTTGTGGGTCCATCAAAGGGGGAGCAACGTTCGGAGCGGGAAAGATGCGGGCGGGCGGCCCGCCGCGCCGCGGATCACGGGCGGTGGGTCTGGTAGGCGCTAGCGGACTCGAACCGCTGACCTCTACCGTGTGAAGGTAGCGCTCTAACCAGCTGAGCTAAGCGCCTGTGCATGCGGAAGTGCGTTGTGGACCTCGAATCGCCTCGTCTGGATCTCGATCATGGTAGGCCCGAGCGGACTTGAACCGCTGACCTCTACGATGTCAACGTAGCGCTCTAACCAACTGAGCTACGGGCCTTTGTCTGTCGTGGGGCGGCGGCGCCGCCGGGACCGCGGAGGTTAGCAAAGGCTCTCAGGGCTGTCAACGCCGGCGCGGCCGGTATTCTTCCTCGATGACCGGACCGCGGGCCCTCGCCACCGCCCTCGGCGCCGCCGTCCTGCTCACGGGGGCGGCGCCGGAGCCCGACTGGTTCGTCGACGCCGCCGCGGCGAGCGGTCTCGACTTCGTCCACTTCAACGGCATGTCGGGCGAGCTCTCCTTCGCCGAGATGATGGGCGGCGGCGGCGCGCTTTTCGACTTCGACGGCGACGGCGACCTCGACGTCTTCCTCGTCCAGGGGAGCATGCTCGGCGGCAAGCCCCTGGCGCAGGCCACCCTCCCGCCGCAGGGACCGCTCCGCCACCGCCTCTACCGCAACGACCTCACCGTCGGGCCCGACGGCCGCCGCACGCTCCGCTTCACCGACGTCTCGGACGCGACCGGCATCGCGACGGCCGGCTACGGCAACGGCGCCGCGGCGGGTGACTTCGACAACGACGGCCGCGTCGATCTCTACGTGCTGGCGGTCGGCGGCAACCAGCTCCTGCGCAACCTGGGGGGCGGCCGCTTCGCCGACGCCACCCGCGAAGCCGGCGTCGAGGAGCGGCGCTGGAGCGCCGCGGCGTCGTTCTTCGACTACGACCGCGACGGTTGGCTCGATCTCTTCGTCGGCAACTACGTCGACTGGAGCGCGGCGCAGCCCAGGTTCTGTCCCGACCTGGCCGGCGCCAACGACTACTGCGGCCCGCTCGCTTTCGCGCCGCAGTCGGACCGGCTGTTCCACAACCGCGGCCGCGGGCCCGCCGGCGAGGTCACCTTCGAGGAAGTGACGGCGCGCGCCCTGCCGGCAGCCGCGCCGGGCAACACGTTGGGGTCGGTCACGGCCGACCTCGACGGCGACGGCTGGCTGGACCTCTACGTCGCCAACGACGCCGAGCCCAACCAGCTCTGGCTCAACCGGCGCGACGGCGGCTTCCGCGACGAGGCGCTGCTCGCCGGCTGCGCGGTCAACGAGCGCGGGCTGCCCGAGGCGAGCATGGGGGTGGACGCCGGCGACGTCGACAACGACGGCGACGAAGACCTCTTCATGACCCACCTCAACCAGGAGACCAACACCCTCTACCTCAACGACGGCAAGGGGTTCTTCGCCGACCGCAGCCGCGACAGCGGTCTCGGCCCGCCGAGCTGGCTTTTCACCGGCTTCGGCACCGCCTTCTTCGACTACGACAACGACGGCTGGCTCGACGTCGCGGCGGTCAACGGCGCGGTGAAGCTCGCCGACGCGCCCCGCCGCGCCGGCGACCCGTACCCGCTCCATCAGACGAACCAGCTCTTCCGCAATCTGGGCGGTGAGCCGGCCGGCCGGACCGCCTCCGGGGTGGTCCGCTTCGCGGAGGTGACGGCGCGCGCCGGCGCGGCGTGGCGCCTCTCCGAGGTGAGCCGGGGCGCCGCCTTCGGCGACGTGGACGACGACGGCGACACCGACGTCCTGGTGATCAACAACGCCGGCCCGGCGCGGCTGCTGCTCAACCAGGTCGGCAGCGCGCGCCCCTGGCTGGGTCTCCGCCTGCTGGGCGCCGATGGCCGGCGCGATCAGCTCGGCGCCCGCGTCGAAGTGCGCCGCCGCGGCGGACCGACCCTGTGGCGCCGAGCGCGCACCGACGGCAGCTATCTGGTGAGCAACGACCCGCGGGTGCTGGTCGGGCTGGGCGAGGCATCCGAGGTGACGGCGGTGCGGGTTCACTGGCCGAGCGGGCGGAGCGAGGAGTGGGCCGGGCTGCCGCTCCGCGCCTACACGACGCTGCGGGAAGGGACCGGGAACGCGGTGACGGCGGCGCGATGAGCGCGGCGCTGCTGCTGTTCGTCGTCGCTCTCGCGGCGCCGGCGCGCAGCGCCGAGGAGCCGTCGTCGACGGCAAGTCGGCCCCTGCCCGAGGTTGCGCTCGAGCGGATGCACCCGACGGTCGCCCGGCAGCTCGGCGAGGCGGCCGGGCTGGTGACGGCGCTCGCCGGGCGCCGCGGCGCGCCGGCGGCGGACCTGGCGCAGGCCTACGGCGGGCTCGGGCAGCTCTACCTCGTCTACGAGCTCTACGCGCCGGCGGCCGAGGTGCTGGGGCGGGCGCGCGAGCGCGCTCCGGAGGAACCGCGCTGGAGCTATCTCGAGGCCGTCGCGCTCCAGGAGCTGCGGCGCCTGGACGCGGCGGCGGCCGCGCTCGAGCGGACGCTCGCGCTGTGGCCCGGCGATGCCGCCGCGGCGGTGCGGCTGGCGCAGGTCGAGCTGGAGCGCGGGCGGCCGGAGCAGGCGCGGCCGCTGTTCGAGCGGG
>DASWHY010000398.1:0-14505 GCA_036397955.1 Thermoanaerobaculia bacterium
CCGGAGCCACGAGCTGCGGCACGACAACCCGGCGGAGATGCTCCAGCTCGCGAAGCTCGCGGTCTTGGGCGCCCAATGCCTCGAGCCTTCAAGCCTGGACGTCTTGCGGATCGCCGACCTGCAGGCGCGCGCCTGGGCCGAACTCGGGAACGCAGAGCGCATTACCGGCGACCTCGCTGGCGCCGAAGGCGCGCTGGGGCAAGCCCTCAAGCTTTTCCGGGAAGGCACCAGGGATCCGCTCCTCGAGGCGCACCTGCTCTCGATTCAGGCGGCGCTTCTTGGTGACCAGCGGCGGTTCTCGCAGGCATTGGAATTACTGGAGCGGGTGGAAGCCGCGTATGCGGAAGTCGGGGAACATCACCAGTTGGGTCGGGCGCTTATCCAGCGGGGGCTCTATACGGGATACGCCGGCCAAGCGGAGGAGTCGGCGCACCTCCTGCGCCGCGGGCTCGACCTGATCGATGAAGCCGCCGAGCCGCAGCTCGCCCTTGCCGCGATCCACAACTTGGTTCGTTCTCTCGCCGATCGCGGCCACATGCGCGCGGCCCGGACACTCTTGTGGAAGAACAACGCGCGTTACGAGCAACACGCCGGCCGCATCGACCTCCTGAAGCGCACTTGGCTCGAAGGCCAGATCGCCGCCGGCCTAGGCGAGCTCGACCGCGCCACCGCCCGCCTGACCGAAGCATTGGACGGCTTCGAGGAAGCCGGCCTCGGCTACCAGGCGGCCCTCGCCGCGCTCGACCTCGCCGCCGTCTGGCTGCGCCAAGACCAATCGCAGACGGCGGCCGCTCTTGTCGAGCAGGCCATGGAGACCTTCAAAGCGCTCGGCATCGGCCGCGAAGCCCTCGCCGCCTTCGCCGTCCTCCAAGAGGCCTGCGAGCACGGCGTCGCCACCGCCACCTTCGTCCAGCAAGTCTCCACCTTCTTCCGCCGCCTCGAACACAACCCCCACGCCCGCTTCAAGTCCTCCGCCTAGCTTGGCGGCGGGCTTCGCGCGTGTCGAGGCGCGGCTTACCGCCGCCGCGAGCGCTCGGGCTCGGGCGAAGCGGTGCGGGTCGGCGCGGAGCGTTCGGCGAGGAGCTCGCGCAGGCCGGTGAGAAGCTCCTGGATCTGCTCGGAGCTCGGCGCGGCGGGCTCGCTGCGCTGCGGGCTGCCCTGAAGCGTGGTGACGAAGGCGCGGAGCTTCCGGCCGGTCGGGCTCGGGTGGGCGGGCTCTTGCGGGTAGCCGAGGCGGAAGAACTCGGCGGGGTGCAGCTCGATCGCCGTGAGGATGTCGTAGATGTGCCGGAGCTTGACCTCGATCGCACCGGAGCGCAGGCGGCTCAGGTAGCCGGCGCTCTGCCCGATCCGGCGCTCGATCTCGCTGACCTGGAAGCCCGAGATCTTGATGACCGTCCGCAGCAACTCCAGGAGCCGGTCAACCTCCGCCTCGGTCTCGTCTGCCACGGTACCCTAGGCTACAAGAAGCCGGCGGAATTGGCTAGATCGCCGTTGCGGCCAAGGCTCGGAGAGCTAAGCTACGAACCGAGGAGGAATGCCATGCGGCTGACCCTTGAGTACTGGCCTGACGATGGTGGCTTCGTGGGACGCCTGCGCGAGGTGCCCGGAGTGTTCAGCCAGGGCGAATCGCTGCACGAGCTCGAGGACAACATTCGGGACGCCTACGCCTTGGTTCTCGAAGACGCCCGCGACGACAGCCCGGAGGGCGCCAACCTGAAGGAGATCGAGGTCGGCGCTTGAAGCGAAAGGCCTTCCTGCGCGAGCTCGCGCAGAAGGGCTGCGTGTTCCACCGCCGCGGCGGCAACCACGACCTCTACCGAAACCCTCAGAACGGGCGTAAGGCGCCGGTGCCGCGGCATACCGAAATCAAAGACTCCCTCTGCGAGCTGATCAGGCGCCAGCTCGGGCTGTAGAACGCAGCAGGCGCCTGACCTCCGCACGGAGAGCCGTATCACTCCTCCGGCGTCCGTGCCGCGACGACGGCGAGGACGGCTGCCGCCCCGGCCTGTTTGAGGACCGCGGCGGCGGCGTTCAGGGTGGCGCCGGTGGTGGCGACGTCGTCGATGAGCAGGACTGCGCGGCCGTGGAGGGCGGCCGGCGCGCCGCGGCGGGGGGCGAAGGCGCGGTGGAGGTTGGCGAGGCGGTCGGTGCGGGGGAGGGCGGTCTGGGGCGGCGTGGCGCGGCGGCGGCGGAGGAGCGGGCGGTAGGGGAGGCCGAGACGGGCGGCGAGCGGGCGGGCGATGCGCTCGGCCTGGTTGTAGCCGCGGGTAAGGCGGCGGCGCCAGTGGAGGGGGACGGGGGTGACGAGGGCGCCGGCCGGCACCGCGGCGGCGAGCTCGGAGCCGAGCGCGGCGGCGAGGGCCGCGGCGAGGTGGTCGCCGAGGTAGTCGAGGCGCCCGAACTTGAGGCCGCGCACGACGGCGTCGAGCGGCGGCTCGTAGCTCCAGGCCGCGAGGAGGCGGTCGTAAGCCGGCGGGCGGGCGCGGCAGCGGCCGCAGAGGAAGCCGGCGGGGAGGGCGGCGGCGTCGAGCCGGCGGGCGCAGGCGGCGCAACGCGGCGCGGGGAGCGGCACCAGGCGCCCGCGGCAGGGCGCACAGAGGCCGAGCGGCGCGCGCCGCGGCAGCGGCGCTCCGCACCCCGCGCAGCAGGCCGGCAGCAGGAGATGGAGCAGCGGCGCGACGGTCGGCGCGGCGGGTTCGTAAGAAGAGGCGGTCATCCCTGTGGGCCGGCCGGAGGCGCGCCCGGCCGCTCGCAGGGATAGACGGAAAACGGGCGGAGAGCGCGGGCACCCCGCTGCTAGACTCCGCCGCGCCGCCAAGGAGGGCTTTGTGACACTGCAATCGAGCACCCGAACCCGCACGCTGCTGCCGCTCGCCGCCCTCCTCCTGCTCCTCGCCCCCGGCGCGCTCCACGCCCAGGTGCAGGAGCTCTACACCTTCACGGTCGGCGCGCTGGGCGGCGCCGGCGGCTCGCTCGACGTGGACCGCGGCGACGCGCTCGACAACCTCGGCGTGCAGCTCAACCTGGGGCTCGTCACCGAGGCCCGCACGCACTTGATCCTCCGGCTCGGCAAGCTCGACCTCGATACCGACGAGGGGTTCGGCTCGCTCGACGACGAGGCCGAGCTCACCTACGCCACGATCGGCGGCGAGTACCGCTGGCGCGAGACCTATTACACCTCGGGCATCTACCTCTCGCTCGGGGGCTACCAGCTGGAAGGGAAGCAGGCCCAATTCTCGGTCGAAGGGGATTTCTTCCGCTTCGTCGAGGAAACCGACACGGCGCCCGGCTTGGCGCTCGGGGTCACCGGCGAGTTCCCGCTGCACCGCCGGGTGGGGCTCCTGGTCGAGCTCTCGGGGCACTACGTGGACTTCGAGGACGCCAACGTCTTCGCCATGGGCCACGCCGGCATCGCCGTCCACTTCTAGCTAAGGCGCCGGGGGCTCGTCCTCCGGCTCGGGTGTCCGAGGCCGGCGCCGCACCCGTCGTTGGTCGGGGTCCAAGAAGTGCCTTTCGATCGGCACCATGCCGACCAGGATAACGAGGAGGACGACGGTGGTGATGATCGCCTCGCCGTAGAGGCCCGCGCCGACGGTGATGCCGAGCGCCGAGACCACCCAGAGGCCGGCGGCGGTGGTCAGGCCGTGGACGGCGCCGCGCGACTGGATGATCGTGCCGGCGCCGAGAAAACCGATGCCGGAGACGATCTGCGCCGCGATCCGCCCGGGGTCCCAGGCGTTGCTCCCCTGGGCGTAGAGCACGCCGATCTGCACCGAGACGTGGGTCAGCAGCGTCGAGCCCACGGCGATCAGCATGTGGGTGCGCAGCCCCGCCCACTTCCCCACCCACTCCCGTTCCGCACCGATCGCTCCGGCGAGCAGCGCCGAGAGGCCGACCTTGAGCGCGAGCTGCGGCAGCTCTTCCATCGCCGCCGGCATTCTAGCCGGGCGGCGGGGGCCGTGAGATCGTCGGCCCATGAGCTTCCCGCGCCCCTTCCACTCGCTGCGGCCGCACCCCTGGCACGGCCTCGAGCCCGGGCCCGACCCGCCGCGGGTCGTCTACGCCTACGTCGAGATCACCCCGTTCGACCTCGTCAAGTACGAGGTGGACAAGGTGACCGGCTACCTCAAGGTGGACCGGCCGCAGGCGACCTCGTCGCTGCCGCCGACCCTCTACGGCTTCGTGCCGCGCACCTACTGCGGCGCGCGGGTGGGGGCGCTCTCGCCCGGCACCGCGCGCGGCGACGGCGACCCGCTCGACGTCTGCGTCCTCTCCGAGCGGCCGATCGCCCGCGCCGAGGTGCTCCTCGCGGCGCGGGTCATCGGCGGCCTGCAGATGGTCGAGCGCGGCGAGGCCGACGACAAGATCGTCGCGGTGCTGGAGAACGACCCGATCTGGGCGGCGACGGCCGAGCTGGCCGAGGTGCCGCGCCCGCTCCTCGACCGCCTGGTCCATTACTTCACGACCTACAAGCTCATCCCCGGCGCCCCGCCCACCGTCGCCGTCGACCGCACCTACGGCCGCGACCACGCCTACCGCGTCATCGCAGCGGCGATCGCGGACTACGAAGAGGAGGCGGGGCGGGGCGAGGAGGACGGGGCCTAGGCCGCCGGCTTCGCCGCGCCGGCGAGGTGGGCGCGGACTTTGGCGCGCTGGGCGGGGTCGTTCCAGTCGGTGGCGCCGGCCCACTTCTCGACGACCTTGCCGTCCACCACGAGGTAGGTCTCCGGGAGCTGCTTGGTGCCGTAGCGGTGCGCCACCTCCCAGTTGGTGTCGTGGAGGACGACGTTGCTCGATTCGCCCATGAGGCCGCGCACCTTGCCGCGGTCGTCGGCCACCGCCACCAACACCAGCCCGAAGCCGGGCTCGCCCCTGAGCTCGGCCGCGAACCGCTGGATCGCCGGGATCTCGGTCAGGCAGGGCGGGCACCAGGTGGCCCAGAAGTGGACGAGCGAGACCGGCGCCATGTGCGAGCCCAGAGTCGCCGACCGCCCGGAGGCATCGAGGAGGAGCCCGGCGGGCGCCGTGTCGCCGCTGCCCCGCGGCCAGAAGAGGGCGCCGAGCGCGCAGACGGCGAGGGCCATGACGGCCAAGCGCGCCTGGCGGCCGAGAGGAGCGGCCGGTGTCGCGGCAGGCGAAGGCTTTTCTGGGGCGTCGTCCATATGCGACCAGGGCTTCGGTCAAGGTTTCGACCCCGATCCGACAGCTCCTTACGATACCGCACCGCGCCGCCCGCAGCCGCGGAACCGCGCGGCGCTCCTCTCGTAACGGCGTATGCTTTCCGGCGCCTAACGAGCGAGGCGGACGGCGGCCCGCCGGCGGCGAGAAAGGAGACTCCGCATGGAGTTCAAGACCAAAGACCTCCTGGTCACGGTCCTGCCCAAGGCAGAGATCAGTGAAAAGGACCTGGCCAGGATCTGTTACCTCGGTACCCGAGTCTGTCTCTACCCCACCTATCACTGTGGGATCTGTAGTGTGATCATCTCTTACTGCATCTGGCCCAGCATCTGCCCGATCTTCACCTGCGGCGGCTGCTCCATCCGTTTCACCCTCGCTGAGCGGTGCCCCGGCAACTCGTGCGGTCCAGGGCGGTCAGCCTGCGACCCCACGATGTTCTGCGCGGCGACGGAGCCGTTCGTGCTCCAGAACCCGCAGGACCTCGTCACCCTCCGCGCCGAGCTCAAGAGGACGCTCACGCAACTCGACGAGCTCGAGAAGACCGGCCTGACCGGCGGCCTGACGTCGAAGGCCGAGGCGGAGAACGTCGAGCGCAGCCTCACCGAGGCGCTCGAGCAGGTCAGGGCCGCCAAGAAGAAGCTCAAGTAGCGATCGCCCGACGGAGGCCGCCGTCTCCCTCGAGATCGAGGAGAACCGACGATGACCAAGACCACGCCCGAGGAGCTGGCCCGGCGGCGCTTCCGCGCCGGGAGCGCCTACGAGCTGGTCGTCTTCGACCGCCTGCCGCCCGAGGAGCGGGCGCCGCTCGCCGAGCTCGGCGCCGACGCCGACTTCTACGGCATCCTCAAGCCGCGCGCCGAGACCGGCCGGACCATCAAAGTGGTCGGCAAGGACACTGCCCTGCTCTGGCTCACCCTCCAGACGCCGGGGCCGCTCCCCTTCTTCGTCTGGAGCGGGGAGCCCGAGACGGCGGCACGCGCCGTGACGGAGCTGGTGCTCGACGGGGTGCTGGAGATCGAGGAGGGGGAGAGATTCCTCTCCGGTCCGGCGGCGGCGGAGCTCCTCCTGCCGCGCGCCGACGCCCCGCCCCGCGGCCGGCTGGCCGAGCTCTCGCTCGCCGCCCTCCGTTACGGCGAGGGCCTGCGGCTCGACGAGCCGCAGCGGCTCGCCGCCCGCCTCTACGGCTTCGGCCGCCAACCGGTGAGCCCCGCCTGGGCGCGGCGCCTGTCGGGGCGTGAGGCGGTCCTCGCCTTTCTCGGGGCGGCGCCGGAGAGCCCCTTGCGGCGCCGGCTGGAGGCGGGCTGGGAGAGCGCGGCCGACGGCGACGCGCCGGGGTGGATCACCTGGTCGCCGCGGCAGCCGGGGCGCGGGCGCGGGTCCGGCAACAAGGCCGCCTACAAGCTCTACGTCAGCCCCGCAGTCGAGGCGCTGCCGGCGGCCTTCGCCGCGCTCGTGGACCACCTCGCCGACCGCGGCGCCGTCGCCTTCAAGGTCGGCGCCGACGCGGCCGGGCTGCTGCGCCCCGACAAGCTGGTGCTCTACTTCGGCGCGCTCGAGGAGCTCCTCGCCGCGGCCTCCCAGCTCGCCGAGCGGCTCAGCGGCCTGCCCCCGCATGGCGTCCCCTTCTCGGCCGAAATCGACGGCGACGGCCTCCTCTCCTGGGGGATGGACCCGCCCGACGGCGACCGGCTCCTCGCCTGGCAGGAGCGCGCGAGCTGGCGGCTCTGGGTCGTGCGGCGGCTGGCGGCGGCGCTGGTCGCGGCGCAGGCGGAAGTGGCGGGCGGGATGGCCGCTTCGCAGTTCGCCCTCGAGCGCCTGCGCCGCGAGGGTGTGGACGTCGACCGCTGGACCCCTTCGGCGGCGCTCTGGCAGGCCGCGTGACGGAAGCGAGGATGCCCTTGAACCTCTCCGGCCAACTCGCCCTCACCGACGACGTGCTGCTGATCCCGGTGCGGGAGCTCCCCGAAGAGTCGCTGGCGCAGATCGACTGCGGCCCCGACGACTTCGCGCTGTCGCGCCTGCAGGCCCGCTCGGGCTCGAAGATCGTCGACCCCGGGAGCGCCGCCCTCCTCCAGCGCTTCCGCGAGCCGCGGACGGTGGTCGAGGCGGTGATCCTCTTCAGCCGCGAGCGGAGCCTCGACCCGAACGAGGTACTCGAGGGGGCCTATCCGCTCATCCGCAGCCTGGCGGAGGCGGGGTTCCTGGTGCCGGCGGGCGAGGACGGCGGCACGGCGCCGAGCCGCGCGCCGCGGTGGAGCGCCGGCGCGAGCCTCCTCGGCGGGGTCGTCGAGCGCACCGTCCAGGTGCTGGACGACTCCGAGCTCTACCTGCTGGCGCGCGCCGGCGGGGGGCACTCGGTGATCAAGGTCGAGCGCCCGCTGCCGGCCGGCGCCCCGAGCGGGCCGGTGCGCGAGCAGCTGCGGCGGGAGGCGGCGTTCCTCGAGCGGCTGGACGGCGACGGGGCCCCCGCCCTCCTCGGTCAGGGCGAGGTCGACGGCCGCGCCTACCTCGAGCTCGACTTCGTGGCCGGCGTCGAGGCCACGGCCGCCGCCGCCGAGTGGCGGCAGCGCGGGGGCGAGGACGGGCGGCGCGTCCTGGTGGCCCTGCTGCAGGAGATCGCCGGCGCCTACGCCGCCCTCCACCGGCGCGGCGTCCTCCACGGCGACGTCCACCCGCGCAACGTCCTGGTCGGCCGCGACGGCGGCGTCTGGCTGATCGACTTCGGCGTCGCGCGCGGCCTCGATCCCGCCGGTGGCCTGCCGCAGCCGGCCGACCGCGGCGGCGTCCCCTTCTTCTTCGAGCCGGAGCTGGCCCGCGCCTACCTCGAGCCGAGCCCAGCGCCGCCGGCCTCGGAGGCGGGGGAGCAGTTCGCCCTCGCCGCCCTCCTCTACTCGCTTGCGACCGGTGCCCACTGGCGCGACTTCAGCCTCGGCCGCGAGGAGATGCTGCGCGAGATCTGCGGCGAGGAGCCGCTCGCCTTCGCCGAGCGCGGCGCTGCCCCTTGGCCGGAGCTCGAGGCGGTGCTGCGGCAGGGGCTCGCCAAGCGGCCGGAGGAGCGCTACCCGAGCCTGGCGGCCTTCGCCGCGGCCCTGGCGGCGGTGCCGGCGACGCTGGCGCCGAGCACCGGGCGGGCTGCGCGCGCCGGCCAGTCCCCGCTGGATCGCGTGCTCGCGGAGAACCTCGAGCGAGCGGCGCCCGACGGCCCTTGGATGACGGACGGGATCGCTCCGGCCCCGACCGCCTCGGTCAACTACGGCGCCGCGGGGATCGCGCTCGGATTGCTGCAGATCGCCCAGCGCCGCGGCGACGCGGGCCTCCTCGCTGCGGCCGACCTCTGGACGCGGCGGGCGGCGCGCGCGATGGGGGAGGAAGGCGCCTTCTACAATCCGGAGATCGAGATCAGCCGCGAGATGGTGGGGGAGAGCTCGCCCTACCACTCCCCCTCCGGCATCCACGCCACCGCCGCCCTCGTCGCCCGCGCCCAAGGCGACCCGATGGGGCAAGGCGAGGCGGTGGCCGCGTTCCTGGAGGCGGCCGGCCGCCCGGCCGCCGGCCTCGACCTCACCCTCGGCCGCGCCAGCACGCTGCTCGGCGCCGCCATCCTCCTCGACGCCGTCCCGGCCGGCGAGCTCCTCGACGCCGGGCCGTTACGCGCCTTCGGCGACACGGCCCTCGCCGAGCTCTGGCAAGCCCTCGACGCGAAGCCCGAGATCGCCCGCTCCGACGTCCAGTACCCGGGGATCGCCCACGGCTGGGCCGGGTTCCTCTACGCGACTCTGCAATGGTGCCGCATTGCCGGCGCGCCGGTGCCGGCCGGTGTCGAGCAACGACTCGCCGAGCTCGCCGCCCTGGCGCTGCCGGTGGGGCGCGGGCTGCAGTGGCCCTGGGTCCTCCATCAGCCGGGCGAGCCGGCCACCATGCCCGGCTGGTGCAACGGCAGCTGCGGCTACGTCTTCCTCTGGACCGCGGCGCACCGCTCCCTCGGCGACGCGCGCTGGCTCGACCTCGCCGTCCTCGCCGCGTGGGATTCCTGGGACGCCCAGGAGCCGATCGTGACCCTCTGCTGCGGCTTGGCCGGGCGCGCCTACGCCCTCTTGAACCTCTACCGGCATACCGGCGAGCGGGTCTGGCTCGACCGCGCGCGCGCCCTCGCCCGGCGCGCCGCCAAGGACGGGCATACGCCGGCCGAGTACCCCCACAGCCTGTGGAAAGGAAGCTTCGGCCTCGCCGTCCTCGCCGCCGATCTCGAGCAGCCCGACGAGTCGGCGATGCCGCTGTTCGAGCCGGTGGGGTACGGCGGCTGATCCGCGATCTGCTATCCTTTTCGGCCAGGAATTCCGCAGCTTGACGGACCCGCAGCTCTCCCTGGCCGATATCGGTCGGTTCTACGACGACGGTTACCTCGTCCTCGAGAGCCTGTTCGCGCGCGACGAAATCGCGGCGATGGCCGCGGCGGCGGAGCGGGTGCGGGCGGTGGGGCGGGGGCTCGCGGGAAGGCTCGATGACACGGGGAGGAGAGCGGCGAGGCCGGCGAGCAGAAGGTCGAGCACGCCGGCAGCCAGTTCGTGTTCGCTGGGCAAAATGGCTCGCGGCGCCTGCTGCGGGTGGTCTGGGCGGGGGGGTGCGAGCCGGAGCTCCTGGCCTGCGGGCGCGACCCGCGGCTGACCGCGGTCGTCGGCCAGCTCTTCGGCGCCGGCAGCGCCGTCCACCTGCTCAACCAGCTCCACGCCAAGTACCCGCACGACGGCCTGGAGTTCGAGCCTCACCAGGACAGCGAGCACCGCCGCTACGGCACGCCCGAGTGGCGCGACGTCGATGGCCGCGGCAGCTACGTGCAGGCGGTGGTGGCGATCGACGACTCGACGCTCGACAACGGGCCGCTCGTCTTCTACCCCGGCAGCGGCCGGCGCGGCCACCTCGACCCGGGCGAAGTGCGCCGGGACTTCCAGGACCGCGAGGGCGTGCCGGCGCTCCTCAAGGCCGGCAGCGCCGCCTTCTTCGGCCCCTACGTCGTGCACCGCAGCGCCGAGAACCGCGGCGGCGCCCCGCGCCGCATCCTGATCAACGGCTTCGCCTGCGCCGGCGCCAACTCCCGCGAGTACTTCGGCTCCGGCACCGGCGTGCCGCTCGACCTCTTCGCTCCGCGCCGCGGCTAGGCCGCGATCAGCCCCTCCCCGGGTACTGGAGAAAACCCCCGTCCAGGAGGACGATGTCGCGGTCGTAGTCGTTGCGCGGCGTCTCCTCGCCCGGATAGGCGCTCAGCTCCTCCTGCTCGAAGCGGCCGTCCCGGCCGGCCGAGGCCAGGGTGTAGTGCTCGCACCCCTGCGGCGCGCTCGGCCAGCAGAGGTAGCGGAGCTCGTTTCCCCAACCGTCGGCGCGCGGCGGCGACTCGGCGCCGGCTGCCTGGAGCGGCGGCGCCAGCTCGGCCATCGAGCCCGCGGCCGGGAAACGGCCGTGCCGCGCGTGGTGGGCGTCGAGCGCCTCCCCCACCTCGCGCATCGCGGCGAGGGTCTCGAACTGATGCGCCTTCTCGCGGGCGGTGATGAAGTTGGGGATCACAATCGCGGCGACGATGGCGCCGACAAAGAGCAGGCCGAGGCAGCCGACGCCTGCGAGGACCCACACGATCGGAGATTTGCCGCTGGCCATTTCGGGCCTCCTTTCCTCCGGGCGCTCCATTCTGCAACGTCTGGGCGCGCGTCTTCACGGCGCCGGCCGCCGGCGCCGCGCCGCTAAGATGCCGGCATGCTTGGTTTGGCTGCGGTGTGCGCGCTCGCCCTCGCTGCCGCGGCGCAGGCCCAACCTCCCGCGGGCGCGCCGCCACCTCCCCGCCTGCTGATCGAGGCGCCGGCCGAGCTGGAGGGCAGGGCCGACGAGCTCGCCCGTTTGCCGCCGGCGCGCATTGAAAGCGCCATGCGCCTCGTCGGGCTCGACGAGCCGGGGCCGCCGATCCACGTGCTGCTCGCCGCCGAAGGGTCGCCGGCGGCGCGCGCGGCGCCCTCCTGGGTGGCGGGGTACGCCCTCGGGGCCCGCGGACTGGTGGTGCTCTTCCCGGCGCGCACGCCGTCCTACCCCGACGGCTCGCTCGAGGAGCTCCTGGGCCACGAGGTGGCGCACGTGCTGATCGACCGCGCCGCCGGCGGGGCAGATCTGCCGCGCTGGTTCCACGAAGGGCTGGCGACGGTGGCGGGGGGCTCGTGGGGGCTGGCGGACCGCTCGCGCCTGGTGCGGCTGGACCGGGAGCGCGGCGGGCTCGCTAGCCTCGACCGGCGCTTCGCCGGCGGCCCCGCCGAGGTCGAGCGCGCCTACGCCTTCTCGGGCGCCTTCGTGCGCTCGCTCCTGCAGCGCCACGGCCAGGGGGCGCCCGCCGCGGTGCTCGCCGAGGCGGCGCGCGGTCTGCCCTTCGAGGCCGCTTTCGCGCGCGCCACCGGCGAGCCGCTGGCCGCGGCGGAGGCGGCCTTCTGGCGGCGGCACGACCTGCTCAACCGCTGGCTGCCGCTGCTCACCAGCTCCCTCACCCTCTGGCTCGCGATCGCCGCGCTGGCGCTCTGGGCGGCGCGGCGGCGGCGGGCGCGCGCCGCGGCGCTCTTGCGGCAGTGGGAAGAGGAGGAGGAGGAGCGCGGCGCCGGCGCATGACGACCGTGCAGTCGCCGCCGTCGGCGTAGCCGTCGTAGACCCGGAAGTGCGCGCCCGAGCGGCGGAGGAAGGCGACGACCGTCCGGCGGCGGTGCCAGTGGAGCCACGGGTCCCCGGCCTCGACGGGCGAGCAGAGGTAGTTGAAGGCGAGCCAGCAGTTCGTGGCCGCCCACGCCGCGCGCAGCGTGCGGTAGAACTGCCGCGACGGCAGCAGGTTGAGCGATCCCGAGAAGACCACGGCGTCGGCGCCGGCGCGCAGCCGCTCCGGCGCGCGCACGAAGTCCGCCTCGACGATCGTGCAGCGCGGGTAGCGCCGCCGCCGGGCGGCGCGGGCCAGCCAGGGGAGCGCTTCGAGGCCGGTGTAGCGGGCGGGCGCCATGCCGCGCGCGAGGAGCAGCCCCAGCAGCTCGGCGCGGCCGCAGCCGGCGTCGAGGACGTGCAGGCCGGCCAACGGGCAATGCCGCGCGATCGCCTCCAGGCGCACGAACTGCGCCCGCCGGTCGGGGTAGAGGAGCGCCTCGGCGCCCTGGGCGCGGCGCTGATGGGCGTCGTGGTAGGGCTGGAGATAGCCCGGGGCCGGCGCGGCGTGCCCCGCGCGGCTCAAGGCGACGGCGTCGCCTCCCAGCCGCCGCCCAAGGCGCGCATCAGGTCGACCGCGGCCTCGAGCTCGCTGCGGCGGGCGCGGGAGAGCTCGAGCTCGGCGCGGAAGAGGCTGCGCTCGGCGTCGAGCACCTCGAGGTAGGAGGACTCGCCGGCCTCGTAGCGCAGCCCGGCGAGGCGGCGGGCGCGGGCGAGGGCCTCGACCTGCCGCGCCAGCACGGCGCGCTCCTCGGCGCCGGTGCGGCGGGCGACCAAGGCGTCCTCGACCTCGGCGAAGGCGCTCTGCACCGCCTTGGTGTAGGCGGCGAGCGCCTGCCGCTCGCGGGCGCGGGCGGCCTCCACCTGGCGGCGGGTCCTGCCGGCGTTGAAGATCGGCTCGACGAGACCGAGCGCCGCCTGCCAGACGCCGGTGCCGGAGGCGAAGAGGTTGGCCAGCTCGGCGCTCTCGGTGCCGGCGTAGCCGGTGAGCGAAATCGACGGGAAGTAGGCGGCGCGGGCGGCGCCGATCCGCGCGTTGGCCGCCGCCAGCCGCTGCTCGGCGGCGAGGACGTCCGGCCGCCGCGCCAGCAGCGCCGACGGCAGCCCCACCGGCACCTCCGGCGGCGCCACGCCAGACAGCGCGCCGCCGCGCTCGACGGTGCCGCCGATCCGCCCCAGCAGCACCGCCAGGCGGTCCTCGGTCTGCCGCACCGCGCGCTCCAGCGCCGGCACCGTCGCCTCCGTGGCCGCCAGCTCGGCCTCGGCCTGCGCCAGGTCGAGCTCGGAGATCGTGCCGTGCTCGAAGCGCAGCCGCTGCAGGCGCACCGACTCGCCGCGCGAGCCCAGGGTCTCGCGCACGATCCCGAGCTGGTGGTCGAAGGCGAGGAGGTCGAAGTAGGCGGCCGTCACCTCGGAGACCAGCGCCAGCTCGACGTTGCGCCGCCCCTCCTCGCTCGCCAGCAGCTCGGCGCGCGCCGCCTCGGCGAGACGGCGCAGCCGCCCCCAGAAGTCCAGCTCGTAGGAGAGGTTGGCGGCGGCGCGGTAGCGCTCGATCTCGAGCGGGATGACGACCTCGGGCGGCAGGTTCAGGGTCTCTTTCGACAGCCGCGTGCGCGAGCCGGCGACGGTGCCGGTGACCTGCGGGTAGCGGTCGGCGCGGGCGATGCCGGCCAAGGCCTGCGCCTCCTCGACCCGCGCCGCGGCGGCGGCGAGGTCCTGGTTGGCGGTGAGCGCCTCACCGACGAGGCGGTCGAGGGCGGGGTCGGCGAAGAGGGTCCACCAGCGGTCAGGGAGGGCCGCTTTCGCGGGCGCCGCCGCGGAGTAGGCCTCCGGCAGCGGCAGCGTGGGCCTGGCGTAGTCCGGCCCCAGCGCCGTGCAGGCGGTGAGGGAAAGCGCGGCAAGCGCGGTGAGGAAGACCGCGGCAAGCGCGGCGAGGGCGAGGCGGCGGGGCCGCCTCACGCGGCGCTCCTCTCTTCTTCCCTCTCCTCTTCCTCCGACGGCTCTGACAGCGCCGCCTCCTCGGGCTCAGGGTCGCGGCCCGAGACCCAGCTGAAGAAAAGCGGCACGAAGGCGACGCCGAGAAGCGTCGCCGCGAGCATGCCGCCGAAGACGCCGGTGCCCATCGAGCGGCGCGCCGCGGCGCCGGCGCCCGAGGCGAGGGCGAGCGGCAGGACGCCCAGGATGAAGGCGAGCGAGGTCATGACGATCGGCCGGAAGCGCAGCCGCGCCGCCTCGATCGCCGCCTGCAGGATCGTCTTGCCGCGCTCGCGCTCCTGCGCCGCGAACTCGACGATCAGGATGGCGTTCTTGGCCGCCAGGCCGACCAGCGTCACCAGGCCGATCTGGAAGTCGACGTCGTTCGGCAGGCCGCGCACCCAGACGGCGAGGAGAGCGCCGAGGAAGGCGAACGGCACCGACAGCAGGACCGCCAGCGGCAGCGACCACCTCTCGTACTGCGCGGCGAGGATCAGGAAGGCGAAGACCATGCCGAGCAGCAACACCTGCGCCGAGGAGCCGCCGATCTTCTTCTCCTCGAGGGCGCTGCCGGTCCAGGCGATGCCGAAGTCGGAGGGCAGCTCGCGCGCCGCCAGCTCCTCGACGGCGGCGATC
>DASWHY010000399.1:0-3655 GCA_036397955.1 Thermoanaerobaculia bacterium
CTGCGCCGGGTCGGCGACCGCCTCCTCGTCGAGCAGCAGAACCTCGCCTTCCGCGCCCTCACCGACCGCCCCGAGGAGCTGCGGGCGGTGCGCGAGTCGTTCGCGCCGTCCGTGCTCTGGGCCGGGGAGATCGCGGCGCTCGACCCCGACGGCCGCGCGCTCGTCGATCTCACCTCCTTCGTGGTACGCGACGCGCACGACGTCGTCGCGACCCTCAAGGCCACCGGTCAGGGGAGCTGGTCGCTCGACGCGGCGCGCAGCGCCCTCGACCCGGAAGCCTGCCTCGCCTTCCCTGAGAACCTGGAGTTCGAGGCCCTCTTGACCTACCAGTCGGCCGAGCCGGGGGAGGAAGTGCGGCGCACCGCGCCCTCCCCGAGCGCGGTCACCCTCGTCCAGCACCACTCGCTCCTGCGCCTGCCGGGCCCCGGCTACACGCCGCGCCGCTACGACCCGCGCGCCGGCTCCTTCGACGTCCGCTTCTTCGACTACGCCGCGCCGCTGGCGGCGCCGGTCGAGACCCGCTGGATCGTCCGCCACCGGCTCGAGAAGGTGGACCAGGCTGCAGCGACCTCGCCGGCCAAGGAGCCGATCGTCTTCTACGTCGATTCCGGGGCGCCCGAGCCGGTGCGCAGCGCGCTCGTCGAGGGCGCCTCCTGGTGGGCGCAGGCGTTCGCGGCGGCGGGGTTCGAGAATGCCTATCGGGTAGAGATGCTGCCGCCGGACGCACACCCCCTCGACGCTCGCTACAACGTGATCCAGTGGGTGCACCGCTCGACGCGCGGCTGGTCGTACGGCGGCGGGATCGTCGATCCGCGTACCGGCGAGATGGTCAAGGGACACGTGACGCTCGGCTCGCTGCGCGTGCGGCAGGACCGCCTGCTCTTCGAAGGGCTGGTCGGCGCCGACGGGACCGGCGGCGGCGGCGCGAACGACCCGCTCGTCCACGCCCTGGCGCGCATCCGCCAGCTCGCCGCGCACGAGGTCGGCCACGCGCTCGGCTTCGCCCACAACTTCGCCGCCAGCACCTACGGCCGCGCCTCGGTGATGGACTACCCGGCGCCGCTGGTGCGGGTGACGCCGGCGGGGGAGCTGGACCTCTCGCAGGCCTACGCCGCCGGCGTCGGCGCCTGGGACCAGCACGCCGCGCGCTACGCCTACAGCCAGTTCCCGCCCGGCGCGGACGAGGACGCGGCGCTCGCGGCGATCGTGCAGGAGGGGCTGGCGCAGGGGCTCCTCTTCTTCGGCGACGAGGACGCCCGCGCTCCCGGCTCCTCGCATCCGCTCGCCCACCTCTGGGACAACGGCCTGGACGCCGCCGCCGGGCTCGAGCAGGCGCTGGCGGTGCGTGCGGTCGCCCTCGCCAAGTTCGGCGCCCACAACGTCGCCGCCGGCCGCCCGCTGGCGTCGCTCCAGGAGGTGCTGGCGCCGGTCTACTTCCACCACCGCTACCAGCTCGAGGCGGCGGCCAAGCTGGTGGCCGGGATCGACTACCGCCACTCGACGCGCGGCGACGGCCAGCCGGCGGCGCAGCCGGTGGACGCCGCGCGGCAGCGCAAGGCGCTCGCCGTCCTGCTCTCGACGCTCGACCCCGCGGCCCTCGACCTGCCCGAGCCGGTGCTCGCCCTCCTCCTGCCGCGTCCCCCCGGCGAGCCGCCGAACCGCGAGCTCTTCGCCGGCCGCACCGACCCCGCCTTCGACCCGCTCGCCGCCGCCGCCACCGCGGCGGACATGACGGTCGACCTCCTGCTGCAGCCGCAGCGCGCGGCGCGGCTCGTCGACCTCCACCGCCGCCAGCCGGCGCTGCCGGGGCTCGAGGAGGTGCTGGCGGCGCTGGTCGAGAAGAGCTTCGGCGGGCCGCGCCCGCCGGACGAGCGGCGGCGCGAGGTGCGACGCGCGGTGCAGTGGGCGGTGGCCGAAGGGCTGCTCGAGCTGGCGCGCCATCCGGAGGCCTCGGCCGCGGTCGTCGCGCGCACCGACGACGCGCTGCGCGAGCTGCTCCCGCGGCTGCTGCCGTTGACATTCCGCGAGGGCGGGAGCCCCGGCTTCGTCGCCGGCGCCGACGGCCCGCACGCGATGTACCTGATCGCGCGCATCGAGCGCTACCTCAAGCGCGGGCAGGAGGAGACGGCCACCGGCCCGCAGCCCCAGCGACCGCCGCCCGGCGCGCCGATCGGCGGGGCCGCGCCCGCCCTGGCCGGCTGCTCGTGGGACGAGTAGCGGCCGCCGCCCCCCTCGCGCTCCTCGCGCTGCTCGGCTGCCGGCAGCCCGCCGCGCCGCCTTCGCAGCCGGCGCAGCCGCCGGTCGAGCGCCGCGCCCCCGTCCCCGCTCCCCCCGAGCGTCTGCGCGTGCGCGTCGTCGCCACGTATCCGCACGACGCCGACGCCTTCACCCAGGGCCTCCTCTGGCACGACGGCACGCTCTACGAGAGCACCGGCCAGTACGGCGAGTCGACCGTCCGCCAGGTGGAGCTCGCGACCGGCCGCGTGCTGCGCCAGGCCGCGCTGCCGCGGCACCTCTTCGGCGAGGGGTTGGCGTTGGTCGGGGACCGGCTGGTGCAGCTCACCTGGCAGGAAGGGGTGGCGCTGATCTGGGGGCTGGCCGACTTCGCGCCGCGCGGCGAGCACCGGTACACCGGCGAGGGATGGGGGCTGTGCTACGACGGGCGCCGCCTGGTGATGAGCGACGGCTCCGCGCGGCTGACGTTCCGCGACCCGGAGACTTTCGCGGTGACCGGCGGGGTGGACGTGACGGTCGGCGGCGTGCCGGCCGATCGGCTGAACGAGCTGGAATGCGTGGAGGGCGCGGTCTACGCGAACGTCTGGAGGGACCAGGAGATCTTCCGCATCGACCCGAGCGACGGGCGCGTGACCGCCGTGATCGACGCTTCCGGTCTCCTCGCCCCCACGGAGCGCCGCGATGCGGACGTCCTCAACGGCATCGCCCATCGCGCTGAGACGGGCACCTTCCTCATCACCGGCAAGCTGTGGCCTAAGCTCTTCGAGGTGGTGTTGGAAGATGTTTCCGCGCGGGACGGATAGTGCCGCGTGAGATGCCGTGCCACCCGGCCCGCGAAGAGGTGCGCCCGCTGCGCGGGTTCCTGGTTGGGAGGGGTGGTAGCTGGTTAGCGGGCGCCGGCTCCGGCGCTAACGCACGGTGGCCCCTTCACCCGAACGCACCACTTCGCGGGCCTCTGGCCCGGCACATCACGCGGCGCCATGACTCGAAACTCTGAAGTGACGTTCGGCAGAGAAAGATGGAACAACCCCCGTTGTCATCCTGAGCGAGAGCGAAGGATCTGGGCGGGGGGTGGCGCGATGCTAGTGGGTCTTCGCGCCCACCCTGCCCCCAGATCCCTCGCTCACGCTCGGGATGACAAAGGCACCCCCCTCGGCAGGGGCTCCACCGCCGGTGCTAGGGCCCGCAGGTCTCTGGAGCGCCGGGCGCTCCGTCCGCTCCCCATGGCAGTCCACCGTGCGAGGCGGCGGAGGCAAGAGCGTGTTTGCCGGCACCACCCCCCTGTACCAGCACGCGAAGCGCGGACACCAAGGAGCGCCCGGCGCGGAGGAGAGCCTGCGGGACCCCACACCGGAACGGCCGCAGCAAGAGGAGTGGGCGGGGGGGGACCCCTGTGCTACGATTTCCCCCGCCGGCCGTA
>DASWHY010000400.1:0-8061 GCA_036397955.1 Thermoanaerobaculia bacterium
CGTCCCGGCCGCCCGCGCACCCTGATCCAGAAGGTCGAGCCGCGCATCCAGACGCTGCCGCCGTCGGAGCGCCCGCCGGCCGTCCACCCCGGGGTCGCCGCCGGCGCGGCGGCCGCGTCCAGCCACGCCGGCGCCTCCTCGCTGGGCGCGGCCGCCGCCCACGCGCCCGCGGCCAGCGGCGAGAGCGCGCACCGCGAGGCGCCGCCCGTGCAGGCCGCCGGCGCCACCGCCCGGTCCGTCGAGGCCGCCACCTCGCCGCGCACCGCGCCGGGCGCGGGGGCCGCCGCCGGCCTCGGCGAGGGGCGCCGCGGCCCCACCGCCGCGCCCGGGGCCGAGACTCGCCCCGACAAGGACAAGAAGGTCAAGAAGGGGAAGAAGCCGCCGCTCCGCGCCGGCGTCGAGGAGGACCTCACCGGCTTCAAGGGCACCCTCAAGGACCTCGAAGAGGACGAGGACCCGACCGGCAGCGCCGCCAGCCTGCGCCGCGGCCGCCGCGCCCAGCGCCGCGCCGACGAGGACAAGGCGCGCGAGGAGGGGGGAAAGATCCTCACCTTCAAGAAGGCGCCGCCGCAGGGACCGGTGATGATCTCCGAGGGGATGACCCTGCGCGAGTTCGCCGAGAAGCTGGGCGTCAAGTCGCGCGACCTGATCGCCGCCCTCTTCCGGCGCGGCGTCATGGCCAACCTCAACCACACTCTCGAGCCGGCGATGGCGCAGGAGCTGGCGCAGGAGCTGGGGATCGAGACCATGGTCGTCTCCTTCGAGGAGGAGGTCCAGCTCCGCGAGGAGATGGCGCGGCCGGTCGAGGCCGGCGGCCGGGTGCCGCGCGGCCCGGTGGTGACGATCATGGGGCACGTCGACCACGGCAAGACCTCGCTGCTCGACGCCATCCGCTCCTCCAAGGTGACCGAGAGCGAGTTCGGCGGCATCACCCAGCACATCGGCGCCTACCAGGTCGAGGTCAACGGCCGGAAGATCGTCTTCCTCGACACCCCCGGCCACGAGGCCTTCACCATGATGCGGGCGCGCGGGGCGCGGGTGACCGACCTCGTCGTCCTGGTCGTCGCGGCCGACGACGGCGTCATGCCGCAGACGCTGGAGGCGATCGACCACGCCCGCGCCGCCAAGGTGCCGCTGGTCGTGGCGATCAACAAGATCGACAAGCCCAACGCCAACCCCGACCGGGTGCGCAAGGAGCTGGCCGACCGCGGCCTGATGCCCGAGGACTGGGGGGGCGACACGGTCATGGTCCACGTCTCGGCGGTCAACCGGGAGGGGGTCAACGAGCTGCTGGAGATGATCCTCCTCACCTCCGACCTGCTGGAGCTGCGGGCCAACCCCGACCTTGCCGCCCAGGGGACGGTGCTCGAGGCGCGCAAGGAGGTGGGGCGCGGCATCGTCGCCACCGTCCTGGTGCAGAACGGCCGGCTGGCGGTGGGCGACATCTTCGTCGCCGGCGCCACCTGGGGGCGGGTGCGCTCGATGAGCGACGACGTCGGGCGGCGGAGCAAGGAGGCCGGACCGGCGACGCCGGTCGAGGTGACCGGCTTCGACGCCCTGCCCGAGGCGGGCGACACCTTCCAGGTGTTCGCGGACGAGGCCGAGGCGCGCGACATCGCCGGCTACCGGCGGGAGCAGATGCGCGGCCGCGGCCTGGCGCCGGTGGTGCAGGCCGGCCTCTCGCTCGAGCAGCTTTTCAGCCGCATCCAGGAGGGGGAGGTCAAGGAACTGCCGGTCGTCCTCAAGGCCGACGTCCAGGGATCGGTCGAGGTGCTCCGCGACTCGCTGGCCAAGCTCTCCACCGACAAGGTCAAGGTGCTGGTCATCCACGCCGGCGTCGGCGCGATCTCGACCAACGACGTGCTCCTCGCCTCGGCCTCCAAGGCCGTCGTCGTCGGCTTCAACGTCCGCCCGGAGCGCAGCGCCGCCGAGCTGGCCGAGAAGGAGGTCGTGGACGTCCGCCTCCACACCGTCATCTACGAGGTGATGGACGAGCTGCGCAAGGCGATGACGGGGCTCCTCGAGCCCACCTTCCGCGAGGTCACCGCCGGCCGCGCCGAAGTGCGCGAGCTGTTCAAGGTGCCGCGCGTCGGCACCGTGGCCGGGTCCCACGTCGTCGAAGGGACGATCCCGCGCACGGCGGCGGTACGCCTGCTGCGCGACAACCGGGTCATCCACGAAGGCAAGATCGCCTCCCTCCGCCGCTTCAAGGAGGACGTCTCCGAGGTACGGATGGGGTTCGACTGCGGCATCGGCCTCGAGAAGTTCCAGGACCTCAAGCCCGGGGACGTGATCGAGGCCTACGTCCGCGAAGAGGTGGCGCCGACGCTCTGATGGTCGTCGGCGTGGCCACCTTCGAGCTGCACATCCCGTCGGCGCGCAGCCTCAAGGACAAGCGGCGCGTGGTGAAGGCGCTCATCGAGCGACTCCACCATCGCTACCGCCTGTCGATCGTCGAGAGCCGCTACCACGACCTCCACCAGCGGGCCGAGATCGGCCTGGCGGCGGTGGCGGTCTCCGCGGGGGAGCTGGAGCGGCTGCTCGAAGAGGTCCACAACATCCTCGACCAGGTACCGGAGGCGTACCTGACGCGCTGGGAGCCGCAGATCCTGGAGGAGGCGACGTCCGGATGAGCCGGAGAACGCAGCGGGTGGCCGACGTCCTGCGCGGGGAGCTCGCGGAGCTCCTCCTGCGGCAGGTGCACGACCCGCGGATCAAGCTGGTCTCGGTGACCGACGTGGACGTCTCGCCCGACCTCCGCCGCGCCGTGGTCAAGGTCTCGGTGCTGGGGGCGGACGAGGAGCGAACCGGCGCGGTCGAGGCGCTGCAGCACGCCCGCGGCTTCCTGCGCCGTGAGCTGGCCCACCGCCTGCGCCTGCGCGTCACCCCCGAGCTGATTTTCGAGCTCGACCGCGGCGCCGAGCACAGCCAGAAGATCACCGAACTCTTGGAGAGCCTGCATGCCCGGGACGAAAGCTCCTGAAGACCTGCTCCGCCGCATCCGGCAGGGCAACCGTTTCCTGCTGACCAGCCACGTCAACCCGGACGGCGACGCCATCGGCTCCGAGCTCGGGCTGGCGCGGGTGCTGCGCGGCCTGGGGAAGCTGGCGGTGGTCTGGAACCGCGACGTCTGCCCCACCGTCTACCACCCTCTCCCCGGCCGCGAGCGCATCCACTGCGGCGAGGAGCCGCCGGCCGGCTTCCCCGAGAAGTTCGACGCCGTCATCGTCCTCGAGTGCCCGAGCCTCGACCGCACCGGGCTCGAGGCGCACCTCGGGGCGCTGCCGCTGATCAACATCGACCACCACCTCGGCAACCAGCATTACGGCGCGGTCAACTGGGTGGACTCGGCGGCGCCGGCGGTGGGCGAGATGGTCTACCGGCTGGCGCAGGGGCTCAAGGTGGCGCTCGACCCGGAGACCGCGACCGCGCTCTACCTCACCCTGGTCACCGACACCGGCGGCTTCCGCTTCTCCAATGCCACCCCCGCCGCCTTCGAGGCGGCGGCGGCCCTGGTGCGCGAGGGCGCCCACCCCGAGCAGGTCTCGCAGTGGCTCTACGAGAGCCAGCCCCTGGCGGTGGTGCGCCTGCTCTGCCAGATGCTCACCTCGCTCGAGCTGCACGAGGGCGGCCGGGTGGCCACCGCCACGCTCACCCCCGAGATGTTCGAGCGCGCCGGGGCGGCGGCCGGCGACGCCGAGGGGTTGATCGACGTGCCGCGCTCGATCGCCGGCGTCGAGGCGGTCGGCCTGGTGCGGCGGCGCCCCGACGGCAGCCACAAGATCTCGCTGCGCAGCCGCGGCGAGGTGGACGTCGAGAAGATCGCCCGCCACCACGGCGGCGGCGGCCACCGCAACGCCGCCGGCTACACCCTCGAAGGCGACACCGAGACGGTGCGCCGCGAGGTGATCTCCGACCTGGTCGGCGCGCTGGCCTGATCCCCCTTCCTTCCATGCAGGACGGCCTCCTCCTCGTCGACAAGGACCCCGGCGGCACCTCGCACGACGTGGTGCAGCGGGTGCGCCGCCTGCTCAAGCAGAAGAAGGTCGGGCATTGCGGCACCCTCGACCCGGACGCGACCGGCCTCCTCCTGCTGACCCTGGGGTCCGCGACCCGTCTCACCCGCTTCCTGATTCGCGCCCCCAAGGTCTACGAGGGGACGCTGCGGCTGGGGGTCACGACGGACACCTACGACGCGACGGGCCGCGTGGTGGCCGAGGCACCGGCCGGCGGGCTGACGACCGCGGCGGTGGCGGCGGCGATGGGCGCCTTCGAGGGTACCTCGGAGCAGCGACCGCCCCCCTACTCGGCGAAGAAGGTCGGCGGGGTCAAGTACTACGAGCTGGCGCGGCGCGGGGAGGAGGTGCCGCAGGAGACCAAGGAGGTCACGGTCTTCGAGTTCAAGCCGCTCGGCGAGCTGTCCGGCCCGGACGCCAGCGGCGCCCGCAGCCTCCGCTTCCTCCTCTCCTGCTCCTCGGGGACCTACGCCCGCTCGCTGGCGCACGACGTCGGGCAGGCGCTGGGGTGCGGCGCCCACCTCGCCGCCCTCCGCCGCACCCAGATCGGCCCCTTCACGGTCGGCAGCGCGCTGTCGCACGCCGCCCTGGAGGCGCGGCTGAGCGCCGGCGAGGGGCCGGGGGACGCCTGGGTGCCGTTCGACCAGATCCCGCTCCCCTTCGGCGAGGTGACCGCCGACCCCCAGCAGGAGCAGCGCATCCACCACGGCCAGACCGTCCTGGTGCGCGAGCTGGCCGGCGAGGAGGGGGACTGGGTCAAGCTGCTCAACCGCCGGCGGGAGCTGATCGCGGTCGGCACGGTCGTCGAGCGGATCGGCGCCGGCGGGGTCGGGGTGGTGCAGCCGAAAGTGGTGTTTCGCTGATGTGGTACAATCAGTCCGGGAAAAAAAGCGAAGAGAACGCGTAAAGCACAAGGAGAGAGCGTTTTGCAAGAGCGACAGAGCCGAGAGGGAGTGATCCAGGACTACCGTGTCCACGACAGCGACACGGGGTCCCCGGAGGTGCAGGTGGCCCTGCTCACCCACCGCATCACCGAGCTGACCGAGCACTTCAAGACCCACACCAAAGACCATCACAGCCGCCGCGGCCTGCTCAAGCTGGTCGGCCGCCGCCGCCGCTTGCTCGACTACCTGAAGGGGCAGGATCTCGAGCGCTACCGCACGACCATTGAGCGACTCGGGCTCCGCAAGTAGTCCAGACCCCCACCGCAGGACGAACCGCCGCATCGCGGCCCGGTCCTAGACCCGGCGCGCCCGCTCGGGGCGCGCAACAGAGAGAGAAACCACAACCATGAAGCAACGCAAAGAGATTCGCATCGGCGAGGGCACCCTGGTCGTCGAGACCGGCTACCTCGCCAAGCAGGCCGACGGCTCCTGCACCGTCCGCTTCGGCGACACGGTGATCCTGGCCACCGCCTGCATGGACACCAAGGCGGGCGTCACCCGCGACTTCCTCCCCCTGACCGTCGACTACCGCGAGTACACCTACGCCGGCGGCAAGATCCCCGGCGGCTTCTTCAAGCGCGAGGGGCGTCCCAGCGAGAAGGAGATCATCACTTCGCGGCAGATCGACCGCCCGCTCCGCCCGCTCTTCCCCGAGGGCTACACGGCCGAGACCCAGATCATCTCGTTCGTGCTCTCGGCCGACGGCGAGAACGATCCCGACGTGCTGGCGATCAACGGCGCCTCGACGGCGCTGGTGCTCTCCAACATCCCCTTCTACCACCCGGTGGGAGCGGTGCGCGTCGGGCTCATCCAGGGGCAGGTGGTCTTCAACCCGACCAACAGCCAGCGCGACGTCTCCGACCTCGACCTCATGGTCGTGGCGACCGACGAGGCGGTGGTGATGGTCGAGGCGGCGGCCAACCAGGCCTCCGAGGAGGTCCTCCTCGACTGCATCTTCCGCGGTCACGAGGAGATCCAGAAGATCATCAAGGCGCAGCACGAGCTCTACCGCGGCGGCAACTGGCAGAAGCCGGCCTGGGACGCGCCGCCGGCCTACCCGGAGACGCTCTACGAGCAGGTCCGCTCCGAGATCGGCGAACGCCTGCGGAGCGCCCTCTTCACCAAGGGCAAGTACGAGCGGAAGGCCGCCGTCTCCGAGGTGGTCAAGGGCTACCTCGAGCAGATCCCCGAGGAGGACATCGAGCGGCGCAGCCAGGTCAAGAAGATCGTCTCCCGGCTGGAAGAGGAGATCCTCCGCGACGCGGTGCTCCGCGAGCGGACCCGCTTCGACAGCCGCCGCCTCGACGAGGTGCGGGACATCCAGATCGAAGTGGGCCTGCTGCCGCGCACCCACGGCTCGGCCGTCTTCACCCGCGGCGAGACCCAGGCGCTGGTTTCGGCCACCCTCGGCACCGCGCGCGACGCGCAGATCATCGAGGAGTACGAGGGGGAGAGCCTGCAGAAGTTCATGCTGCATTACAACTTCCCGCCCTTCTCGGTGGGCGAGGTGAAGTTCCTGCGCGGCCCCGGCCGGCGGGAGATCGGCCACGGCGTCCTGGCGCGCCGGGCCCTGACGCCGGTGCTGCCGCACGAGGACGACTTCCCCTACACCGTGCGCGTGGTCTCCGACATCCTGGAGTCGAACGGCTCCTCGTCGATGGCCAGTGTCTGCGGCGGCTCGCTCGCCCTCTTCGACGCCGGCGTGCCGATGCTCGGCCCGGTGGCCGGGGTGGCGATGGGGCTGATCAAAGGGGACGAGAGCTTCGCCGTCCTCACCGACATCGCCGGCCAGGAGGACCACTACGGCGACATGGACTTCAAGGTCGCCGGCACCCGCCAGGGCGTCACCGCCCTGCAGATGGACATCAAGATCGCCGGCGTCACCCGGGAGATCATGCGCGAGGCCCTGGAGCAGGCCCGCCGCGGGCGGCTCCACATCCTGGAGAAGATGGAGGAAGTCCTGCCGCGGCCGCGCGGCGAGATCTCCCGCTTCGCGCCGCGCCTCTACACCCTGATCATCCCGCGCGACAAGATCCGGGAGGTCATCGGCCCGGGCGGCAAGACGATCCGCTCCATCCAGGAGGAGACCGGCTGCCAGATCGAGATCGACGACGACGGCAAGGTCATCATCGCCTCCCCCGACGAGGCGGCGGCGCGGCGCGCCATCCAGATGGTGGAGCGCCTGACCGAGGTGCCGGAGATCGGCAAGACCTACACCGGCACGGTGCGGCGGGTCGAGGCCTACGGGGCGTTCGTCGAGATCATGCCCGGCACCGACGGCCTGGTGCACATCAGCGAGCTCGCCCCCTACCGGGTGCGCGAGGTCTCCGACCTGGTCAAGGAAGGCGACGAGATGACCGTCAAGGTCATCAACATCGACGACACCGGGAAGGTCCGCCTGTCGCGCAAGGCGATCATCATGGAGGCCCCGGACTACGACCCGGCCCACTACGAGGGGATGGGCGAGCCGGTGCCGGCCGGCGGCGAAGGGCGGGAGCGCAGCGACCGCGGCGACCGTGACCGCGGCGGCTTCCGCGGCGGCCGCGGCGGCGACCGTGGCGGGCGCGGCGGGCGCGGCGGCGATCGCGGGGGGCGGAGCGGGCGCTGAGCACGGTCGGCTCCCTGGGCAATAACCGCGCACTAGATTCTGTTATCTTCGTCCCTGACTTGCCCCCCACTCGACACGCCGCAAGGCCTCGGGTGGGGTTATTTTTTTCCTGGAGGCGCCATGCCTCCTGAGCCTCCCGTCAAGCGAGCAGTCGCATTCGTTGACGGCCAGAATCTCTTCCACGCTGCCCGCGAAGCTTTCGGTTACACCTATCCGAATTACGACGTGTCGGCTCTCGCCCGTCAGATTTGCACCGGCCAGGGCTGGCAGCTCAATCAGGTGCGCTTCTATACGGGCATTCCCGATCCGACTGACGACCCGTTCTGGAATCATTTCTGGCTGCACAAGCTGGCCATGCTGGGACGGCAGGGGGTCGTGGTGTACTCTCGATCCCTTCGCTATCGGAATCGCCGTGTGCGGCTTTCCGATGGGACCGAGCACACGTACCTGGTGGGTGAGGAGAAGGGGATTGACGTCCGAATCGCGCTCGACA
>DASWHY010000401.1:0-6006 GCA_036397955.1 Thermoanaerobaculia bacterium
CGGAAGGCCTTGCGGCCAACCTGGAGGGTGAAGGCGGCGTCGGCGAGCTCCTCCCGGCTGAGCTCCGGCCGCCGCTCCAGCCACTCCGCCAGCCGCTCGGTCGCGCGCTCGAGGGCGGCCGCGGTCTTGGCCGAGAGCACCAGGAGCTGCGCCGGCCGCGCCGGCCCGGAGGGGAGCGGTTCCGGCGCCTCCTCCAGCACGGCGTGGGCGTTGGTGCCGCCGATGCCGAAGGAGGAGACGCCGGCCCGCCGCGGCAGGCCGTCGAGCGCCTCCCAGGGCGCGAGGCGCGCGGCGACGTAGAAGGGGCTCGACGCGAAATCGATCGCCGGGTTGGGCTCCTCGAAGTGGAGGCTCGGGGGCACTTCCCGGTGTTGGAGCGCCAGGACCGTCTTGATCAGCCCGGCGGCGCCGGCCGCGGCGTCGAGGTGGCCGACGTTGGTCTTGACCGAGCCGATGGCGCAGAAGCCCAGCTCACCGGTCGCTTCGCGGAAGGCGCGGGTCAGCGCCGCCACCTCGATCGGGTCGCCCAGCGCCGTGCCGGTGCCGTGCGCCTCGACGTAGCGGATCGTCGCCGGATCGATGCCGGCCGCGAGCTGGGCGCTGCGGATCGCCTCCGCCTGCCCCTCGACCGACGGCGCCGTGAAGCCCACCTTGAGCGAGCCGTCGTTGTTGCTGGCGGTGCCGCGGATCACCGCGCGCACCGTGTCGCCGGCGGCCAGGGCGTCGGCGAGCCGCTTGAGCACGACGACGCCGGCGCCGCTGCCGCCCACCACACCGCGCGCCCGCGCGTCGAAGGCGCGGGTGTGGCCGTCGGGCGAGGCGATCCCGCCCTCCTCGTAGAGGTAGCCGGAGACCTCGCGCGCCGAGACCGAGGCGCCGCCGGCGAGCACCAGGTCGCAGTCGCCGGCGAGGAGCGCGCGGCAGGCGAGGTGGACCGCGACGAGCGAGGTCGAGCAGGCGGTCTGCACGTTGATCGAGGGGCCGCGGAGGTTGAGCTTGTAGGAGACCCGGGTCGGCAGGTAGTCGTGGTTGTTGGCGATCGAGATCGCTTGCCGGCCGACGGTGCGCAGGAGATCGGCGTTGGCGAGGAGGCCGTGGACGTAGGTGTTCTCGGTGACGCCGCCGAAGACCCCGACCCGGCCGCGCCGCCCTTCGGCGCCGTAGCCGGCGTCCTCCAGCGCCTCCCAGGCGCACTCCAGGAAGAGCCGCTGCTGCGGGTCGAGGAGCTGCGCCTCGCGCGGCGGGTAGTCGAAGAAGGCGGCGTCGAAGAGGTCGGCGCCGTCGAGCGCGCCGCGCGCCTTGACCAGCCGCGGGTCGGCGAGGAAGGCGGGGTCGAGCCCGGCGGCGACCAGCTCCTCGTCGGAGAAGACGCGGATCGACTCGACGCCGCCGCGCAGGTTCTGCCAGAAGCGCTCGAGGTCGGGAGCGCCGGGGAAGCGGCCGGCCATGCCGACGACGGCGATCTCGCCCGTCGAAGGCGGCGCGACGGGCGCTGCCGCGACGGCGGGGCGCGGCGCCGCGGCGGTCTCCGCTTCCGCGGGCGCCAGGAGCGCGTCGAGATGCGCGGCGATGGCGCCGACGGTCGGGTGCTGGAAGAGCTCGACCATCGTCACCGCCGGCGCCAGCTCCTCCTGCAGGCGCGCGTGGACGCGAGCCATCAGCAGCGAGTGCCCGCCGAGCTCGAAGAAGTTCTCGTCGATGCCGACCGCGTCCACCGCCAGCACCTCGCGCCAGACCGCCGCCACCGCCCGCTCGGTCGCGGTGCGCGGCGGCAGCAGGTCGGCGGCGCGCCCGGCGCGGCTCTGCTCGGGGGGCGGCAGGGCCTTGCGGTCGAGCTTGCCGGTCGGCGAGAGCGGCCAGCTCTCGCGCGCCACGAAGGCGGCGGGGACCATGTAGTCGGGCAGCGCGGCGGCGGCGCAGCGGCGCAGCTCGGCCGCATCGACCGGCTCGCCGGCCGGGATGTAGTAGGCGACGAGGCGCTGGTCGCCGGGCGTGTCCTCGCGCGCCAGGACGACCGCCTCGGCCACCCCCTCGTGGGCCGAGAGCACGGTCTCGATCTCCCCCAGCTCGATGCGGAAGCCGCGCACCTTGACCTGGGTGTCGACGCGGCCCAGGAACTCCAGGTTGCCGTCCGGCCAGTAGCGCGCGCGGTCGCCGGTCTTGTAGAGGCGCGCACCCGGCTCCGGACCCCAAGGGGACGGCACGTACTTCTGCGCCGTCAGCACGGGCTCGTTGGCGTAGCCGTCCGAGAGGCAGGGGCCGCCGATGTAGAGGTCGCCGGTGACGCCGATGGGGCAGGGGTTCAGGTGCGCGTCGAGGACGTGGTAGCGCGCGTTCTCGATCGGCCGGCCGTAGGGGATGCTGCGCCAGGCCGGGTCCACCTCGCCGACCGGGTAGTAGTTCGACCAGACGGTCGCCTCGGTGGCGCCGCCGAGGCTGATGAACTCGGCGCCCGGGAAAGCGATCTTGACCCGGTCCGGCAGGGTGACGGGGATCCAGTCGCCGGAGTTGAAGACCAGGCGGAGAGAAGACGTGGAAGGCGATCCGAAAAACCCCGCGCACTGCTGCAAAGCCGCGGGGGCGGAGTCCCAGAACGTGATCGGCTCGGCGCGCAGGATTTCCACCAGGCGCGCCGGGTCGCGCACCTCCTCGGCCGACGCCACGCGCACGCTCCCGCCCGCCGCCAGCAGGCCGAAGATGTCGTAGACCGAGAGGTCGAAGGAGAGGTTGGTGATGAAGAGCACCCGGTCCGCGGGCCCGACGGCGAAGCGGCGATTGACCCAGTGCACCAGGTTGACGGCCGGCTCGTGGCGCACCATGACCCCCTTGGGGCGGCCGGTCGAGCCGGAGGTGAAGATAATGTAAGCGAGGTCGTTCGGGCCGGCGCCGCACGGCGGCCGGTCCTCGGGCATGGCGGCCAGGAGCGCGGCGTCGCGGTCGGGGCAGAGCACCTGCCGCAGCTCCGGCAGCGGCGGCAGCGCCTCGACGAACGGCAGGCGCGCCGCCTGCGTCACCAGGTGCGCGATCGCCTTGGTCTCCAGGATGTAGTGGACGCGGTCGGCCGGCCAGCTCCCTTCGAGCGGCACGTAGGCCCCGCCCGCCTTGTGCACGGCGAGCACCGCGACGACCAAGTCGGCCGAGCGCTCCAGGTAGACCGCGACGAGGTCCCCGGGGCGGCTGCCGCCGGCGCGCAGGGCGTGCGCCAGGCGGTTGGCGCGCCGCTCGAGCTCACCGTAGCTGAGCTCTCCGCCGCCGCAGACGACCGCCGTCGCCTCGGGCGCGCGCTCCGCCCGGGCCTCGAACAGCTCGTGCAGGCAGAGGTGGTGCGGGAAAGGGGCGGCGGTGTCGTTCCACTCCTCGATCAGTTGCCGCAGCTCGGACGCGGTGAGGAGCGGCAGCTCGGAGAGCCGGGCCTCCGGCGCCGCCACGACCCCTTCCACCAGCGTCGCGAAGTGGCGCAGCAGCCGCTCGGCGGTCGCGACGTCGAAGAGATCGCGGTTGAACTCGAGCCCGCCTTCGAGCCCGGCCGAGGTCTCGAGGAGCTGCAGGACGAGATCGAACTTGGCGGTCTCGACCTCGATCTCCATGCGCCGCAGCTCGAGGCCGGGCAGATGGGCGCGCGCGGCCGGCGCGTTGTGCAGCCCGAAGACGACCTGGAAGAGCGGCGAGTGGGAGAGGTCGCGCCGTGGCCGCAGCTCCTCGACGAGCTTCTCGAACGGCAGGTCCTGGTGGGCGTAGGCGTCGAGCGTGACCTCGCGGACGCGCGCCAGGAGCTCCGCGAACGTCGGCTCGCCCGGCCGATCGGCGCCCGCGCCGAGGTCGGCGCGCAGCACGAGGGTGTTGACGAAGAAGCCGATGAGCCCCTCGGTCTCGGCGCGGTTGCGGCCGGCGATGGGGGAGCCGACGGCGAGGTCGATCGCTCCCGAGAGCCGCCCGAGGAGGGTCTCGAAGGCGGCCAGCAGGGTCATGAAGAGGGTCGCCCCCTGGCGGCGGCCGAGGGCGCGCAGGCCGCGGGCGGTCTCGGCCGGGAGCGGGAAGGGGCGGTAGGCGCCGCGGAAGGTCTGCACCGCCGGACGCGGCCGGTCGAGCGGCAGCTCCAGCAGCTCCGGCAGGCCGGCGAGCTGCTCGCGCCAGTAGGCGAGCTGCCGCGCGAGCGGCTCGCCGGCGAGCCAGCCGCGCTGCCAGGCCGCGAAGTCGGCGTACTGGATGGCGAGGGGCGTGAGGGGCGAGGGGCGCCCCGCCGCGAACGCCTGGTACAGCGCCGACAGCTCGCGCAGGAGGACCCCCATCGACCAGCCGTCGGAGACGATGTGGTGCATGACCAGGAGGAGAGCGTGCTCGGGGGTGCCGTCGGACGGCGCGGAGGGGAGGCGCACCAGCGCCGCCCGCAGGAGGGGGCCCGCTTCCAGGTCGAAGGGTCGGGCCGCCGCCGCGGCACCGAGCCGGCGCAGCTCGGCGTCGGCGCTCCGGCCGAGCGCGCCGAGGTCGATCAGCGGCAGCGCCGCGGTCCCAGCGGAGGCCACCACCTGCACGACGGCCGCCCCTTCGACGCTGAAGGTGGTGCGGAGCGCCTCGTGCCGTCGCACCACCTCGGCAAGGGCGGTGGCCAGCGCCGGCACCTCCAGCCGGCCGCGCAGGCGCACCGCGCTCGGGATGTTGTAGGCGGAGGCCTCCACCCCGAACTGCGCCAGGAACCAGAGCCGCTCTTGCGCGAAGGAGGCGGGGAGCGGCGCCAGACGGGCGTCGGGCGGCAGCGGCAGGAGGGCCGGTGCGGGCGCGCCGGCCGCCTCGCGCTGCGCCTCCTCCAGGTGGGCGGCGAGGGCGGCCACCGTGGGGCGCTCGAAGAGACGGCGGAGCGGCAGCTCCACTCCCAGCAGGCGGCGGACCCGCGAGGCGACCTGCGTCGCCAACAGCGAGTGCCCCCCCAGCTCGAAGAAGTTGTCGTGCGGCCAGGCGGGCACCGTGCCCAGCACCTCGGCCCAGATGCCGGCCACCAGCTCTTCGAGCGGCGTCCACTCGGCCTCGCTCGGCGGCGCGGCCGCCTCGGGCACGGGCGGCGGCAGCGCCTTGCGGTCCACTTTACCGTTGGGGGTAAGCGGCAGCGCTTCGAGGAGCACGAAGGCCGTCGGCACCATGTAGTCCGGCAGGCGCTTGCCGAGATGGGCGCGCAGAGCGGCGATCTCGAGCGCTCCGTCCTTGGGCACGACGTAGGCGGCGAGCCGCTTGTCCCCCGGCTGGTCTTCGCGGGCGAGGACCACCACGTCCCGCACCGCCGGGTGCGCCGCGAGCGCGGACTCGATCTCCCCCAGCTCGATGCGGAAGCCGCGCACCTTGACCTGGTGATCGATCCGCCCCAGGAACTCCAGCTCGCCCCCGGGCAACCAGCGGGTGAGGTCGCCGGTGCGGTAGAGACGGGCGCCGGGTTCCGCGGCGAAGGGGTCAGGCACGAACCGCTCCGCCGTCAGCTCCGGCCGGTGCAGGTAGCCGCGCGCCAGCCCCTCGCCCCCGAGGTAGAGCTCCCCCGGCACCCCCGGCGGGCAGGGATTGAGCCGCCGGTCCAGGACGTAGGCGCGGCTGCCGGCGACGGCGCGGCCGATCGTCGGCTCGCTCTCGGCGCCCGCCGCCGCGAGCGCGAAGGTCGAGTAGGTCGTGTCCTCCGAGGGGCCGTAGAGGTTCCATACCCGCTCGACCGTGCCGAGGGCGTAGATCCGCTGCGCCAGGGCATTGCGCAGCGGCTCGCCGGCGAGGTTGACGGTACGCGCCGAGGGCGGCACCGCCCCCAGCCGCAGCAGCTCGGCCATGGCCGAAGGGACGGTGTTGACGAGCGTCACCTCGCCCGCCGCCGGCGTCGTGGCGAGGGCGAGCGCGTTGTCGCCCAGGATCACGCGCCCGCCCCAGGCCAGCGGCACGAACAGCTCGTAGACCGAGAGATCGAAGTTGATCGAGGTCGAAGCGAAGACGCCGGCCAGCTCCTCGTCGGAGAACCACTCCCGCGCCCAGCGGCAG
>DASWHY010000402.1:0-19410 GCA_036397955.1 Thermoanaerobaculia bacterium
CTGCAACACCGGTGACCACCTTGGTTTTGGCAGTGGGGCTGCTCTGCCCCGAGGTCTTCTTAAACGAGATAAGCGAGCAGAGGTTTCTGCTGCCAAAGATCTCGTCCAGAAGCTCCCGCAAATGGTGCAGGTTCTCATCGCTGATCTGCACGAAGATCGAGCCGCTCTCGTGCAGCAGCTCCCGCGCCACCAGCAGCCGGTCCCGCAGATACGTCAGGTAGGAGTGAATCCCGAGCTCCCACGTGTCCCGAAACGCCCGGATCATCTCGGGCTCCTGCGTGAGGTCCTCGTCCTTCCCGTCCTTCACGTCCCGCCGGTTGACGAACGGCTGGAAGTTCGAGCCGTACCGGATGCCGTACGGCGGGTCGATGTAGATCATCTGCACCTTGCCCGCCATCCCCTCCTTTTCGAGCAGCGAATTCATCACCAGCAGCGAATCGCCCGCCACCATCCGGTTGCTCCAGCCGTGCGCGTGCTTGTAGAAATCCAGCGCCTCGCGCAGCGGCCGCTGCTCTTCCGGGCGCGCGAACATCGAAAGCTGCTCGGGACCGGGCTCGCCGTTGCGCTTGCGCACGGCTTCGAGCACCGTCTTCGGATCGATCCGCTCGTGAACGTGCAGCGACACCGTCGGCACCTCGAAGCTGGTGTGCTCGGCCTTGCCGGCCCAGACGAGCTGCGGGTCGAGGTGCGGGTCGTACTCGTACTTCTTCTTGCTCTCTTCGGGTTCGGTCTCGGGCTTCACCAGCCCGACCGGCGGATTGTTGAGACGCGTCTCGTGCGTGTGCTCGTACTGCTCGATCGGCTTGCGCGAGCTTTTCGACCGGCCGCGGCCGGTCTTCGTGGGGCGTGCCATCCGGCGCGATTCTCCAGAGCGAGCGCCCCGATTCTACGCGCATTGAATGGCTGCGCCGGAGGGGCTAGAGAGCGTCCGCCAGGGGACGGACCGCCAGGACCTCGTCTGCCCGGAGGCCTTCGATATCGGACTCACGAACAGCGACGACGGCGATGGACTCTCCCAACGCGTTGAAAACCTCCAGGAGGCACCCCTGCTCGCCGCCGTCCGGGTGCGGAACGAAGTCGACGAGGACGGCCACGTCGCCTCGCTTGAAGTCGTGCTCCGGGAGATCGCGCTTCAGGGCGACCTGTCGATAGAGAGGCAGGCTCATGACCTCGTCTCCTTCGATGGCCTAAACGAGGAGCACCCCGAACTCGTTCTCCCCATCTTCTACGGCTTCGGCGGAGGCCGCAAGCTGGCGAAGCGCTGCGAGGAGTAGATGCGAATGCTCCTGCCGCGGCCGTGCCCGCCTGCCCGGCGCGCGCGCGGAACGCAACCACGACTAGGACGAGGCCGGTGGACGAGCGCCAGGGCGCGGCGCCGGGGACGAAGCCAGCAGAGCGCTCGCCCAAGTCGAGTGGTTGTAACCCGTGAAGCCACGGGTTACACTGAGGTCGTGGCGATCCGCAGCTTCCGGCACAAAGGGCTGGAGCTGTTCTTCACCGAGGGAAGGACGTCCAAGATTCAGGCGCAACATGCGGGACGACTTCGTCTTATCCTGGGCCGCCTGAACGTGGCCACGGGACCGCGGGACATGAACCTCCCGGGGCTCCGGCTGCATGCGCTCAAGGGTGACCGCCGGGGAACATGGGCGGTCAGCGTCAGCGGGAACTGGAGAATCACCTTCTGTTCGTAGGGAAAGACGTGGATCAGGTTGATTACGAGGACTATCACTGAGGCGCGGACGATGAGGATGCACAACCCACCCCATCCCGGCGAGGTTCTGAAGGCGCTCTGTTTGGAGCCGCTCGGCTTGACGGTCACCGATGCAGCTCGCGCGCTGGGCGTGAGCCGCAAGGCGCTGTCGGGGATCGTCAACGGACGCGTCGGCGTCAGCCCCGAGATGGCGGTGCGCCTTTCGCTGGCCTTCGACACGACGGCGGAGAGCTGGCTCAATCAGCAACTGCAGTACGACCTCTGGCGGGCGGAAAAGAAGCGGGCGACGCTGCGCGTGAGGCGGCTCTCGGCTGCCTAGACAAGGCCCGCCAATCGAGCTCGCGGATTGGCCATGCCGCCGGGAAATCGCGTGTGTTTCCGCTGGAAGGACGGCGATGCAGACGAAGTCGAGATCACGGACTATCACTGAGTCTCTTCGCTCGGGCAAGGGCGACCTTCGCCCGAGCCGCCTGGTGGCTCGCCGGCTGCCGCGGCATCGCCCGCCGACACATCCGGGGGAGATGCTGCTCGAGGAGTTCCTCAAGCCGCTCGGGATCACTCAGTCGGCCTTCGCGATCCGTCTCGGCGTCTCGTTCCCGAGGCTCAACGAAATCATCCGCGGGAAGCGCTCGGTGACGCCGGACACGGCGCTCCGGCTGGCGCGCGTCCTCGGTATGTCGGCCGACTTCTGGCTCGGTCTGCAGCAGGACTGGGACCTGTGGCACGCGCTAACCAGCGACAGAGCGGCTGAGATCGAGCGCCTCGAGCCGCTGCGGCGCCAGGCGTAAGCTGGTCGCCCTGCGGGCGAGAAGGTAAGCTTCTCCTCAATTCCTTCCCTGAGGAGAGAGACTCATGCGCGATCGTCGCTTCCCGCCGTCGCCGTCGTCCGTCGCTGCCGCCCTCGCCGTCGCCGCGCTGCTGCTCGCCGCCACTGCGGCCGCCGCTTCCGGGCCTTACCAGGTTACGGCGACGACCACGAGTCAAGTCGGCCCCCTCGTCCGGACCGAGTTTCTCGTGCAGGCCGGCGCCCATCCCCTGGACCGCTTCAAGATGGTCCGGCTCGCGAAGGACGTACCGCCCCACGTGCTCGCCGGCTCCATCCTCTTCCTGCCGCCGCTCGGGCTCAACTTCAGCTTCTACGAGCAGCGCGACGAATCCGGGGGGATGGGAACCTCGATCGCCGAGTTCTTCGCCCTGCACAACTTCGACGTCTACGGCTACTCGCCCCGCTTCGCGGACCTCCCGGCCGGCACCTGCGAGGCCGGTCTGCTCGACTGCTCGGTGATGGCGGACTGGAACCTCCAGTCGATGGTGGACGACATCGCCTTCGTCCGCGCGCAGATCGAGCAGCTCCGCCCGGGGACCCGGATCGTCGCCGGCGGCGCTTCGCTCGGCGGCATGCTCGCCCTCGCCGTCGCCAACGCCCAGCCCGCCGACTACGACGGCATCCTGCCCTGGGAGGGGATGCTGGCGAGCCCCGACCCGGCGGTCCAGGGGCTCAACCAGCTCTACTGCGCCGCGCTCGAGGCGCAGATCGCCGGCGGCGGCGTGGTGGACGGCGTCGGGACCAACGTCTTCAAGGCGGTGGCCAAGCAGGCGGAGCTGGCGCCTTCGGGGTCGAACGCCATCCCGCTCTTCCCCTCCGTCCTGACCGCCCATCAGGTGATGGTGCTGCTGCTCGCCGTCACCGCGCCCGGGCCGGTCAGCATGCCGGTCCCCAACTACGTGCAGATGAACGGCAGCCTGGCCGAGGACCGCCTGTTCTTCGCCGCGGAGGCGCGGGTGTTCGAGAACGTCGGCCGCTTCAACAGCTACGTGCCGGTCCCGGTGGTGCGCGACGTCTCGTGCTCGCTGGCCGGGGTGGAGACCGCCTACGTCTCCAACCTCGGCAGCTACACCGGCTCGGTCCTCGCCATCGGCGGCGGGCGGGGCTTCGGCCCGTTCATGGCCGCGCAGCTCGCGATGCTGGGCTCGACCGACGTCACCTTCCTCCTCGAGCCGGAATTCGGCCACATCGACCATTTCATGACCGAGCGGCACCGGGAGTTCGTGGAGCACCCGATCCTCGCCTGGGCGGGGCGGGTGCTGCAGGAATAGCCTGCCGTCAGCTCGACCCTCCCGCCGCCCCGGAATGGTCGCGAAATCCGGGCGGCTGTGATAACATTTCTAAAACACGCGATAAGGGCACAGCCGGTGAAAGCCGGTGTCGCAAAGCCACGGATCCTCGGGTCGGCCGCGGCGATTCGCGCCGCGGCGGACCCAGACCGCCGGGCTGCCGCGAACTCCGAAAGGGTCGGAGGATGCGATGCGACACACGTTTTCACGCGCGGGGTGGGCCTTCGTTCTTTGGCTGCTTCTCCCGGGCGGACCGGCGCTGGCGTTCACGCCGTCGGGCCGTCTCGAGATCCACACGATCAACGTCCAGCAGGGCGCCTCGACGCTGGTGGTCGGCCCCGACGGGACGACGGTCCTTCTCGACGCCGGCCGCAGCGGCAAGGGCGCCGACGACGTCGTGCCGTACCTGACGTCGCTCGGCCTGCTGCCCGCCGACGGCCTCGACGCAACGCTGGCCGGTCACCTCGACGCCGACCATATCGGCGGCTTCGACGAGGTGTTCGCCGCCGGCTACGACGTCCGCGACGACAACTGGTTCAACGGCAGCGCCGCGTCGAACGCGACGATCGAGGGCTACAAGGCCGCCGCCGGGGAAACCACGGCGGGGCCGCCGCAGCCGATCCCGCTGGGGCACGTGATCGATCTCGGCGACGGCGCGCGCCTGACCGTCGTCGCCGTCGCGGGTGAGGTGCTAGGGAGCGGCCTCGTCCCCGGGGCCGCCGCCAACGAGAACGACCTCTCGGTCGCGGTGCTCCTCGAGTACGGCGACTTCGACTACCTCTGGGCCGGCGATCTGGGCGGCGGCGACGACGACGAAGCGTGCACAGGGCGCTCCACCGGCCAGGCGAACGTCGAGACGCCGCTGGCGCTGGCGATCGCCCCGGGCGGCGCCGCGGCACTCCTGTCGAGCGAGGGGGTGGACGTCCTTCACGTCAGCCATCACGGCAGCGAGTCCTCGACCAACAGTGACTGGATGAACCTGCTGCGCCCCGAGGTCGCGCTCATCCCCGTCGGCGCCGGCCAGGGCGGCAACTTCCATCACCCGCGCAAGGCGGTGGTCGAGGGCGTGCTGCTCGCCCAGGCGCCGTGCGTCACGGCGCCGCCGGTCGAGCTCGTGCTGCAGACCGCCGAGGGGAGCCCCCTCGGAGCGAACACCTCGACCGCCGGCTTCGCGGTCGGCGACGTTGCGATCACGACGGACGGCTCGACCTACCGGGTCCAGGCGAACGGCGCGGTGGGGCAGGGCCCCGACGAGCGGGGCGCCGCCGGTCTGCCGGAGGTCTTCGCCGCCGACGAGAGCGGCCCCTGCGCCCCCGGCGACACCACGCTGTGCCTCGTCGGCGGCCGCTTCCGCGTCACCGTGGACTGGACGCTCGGCGACGGCAGCCGCGGGCAAGGGCACGCGGTGCCGCTCACCGGCGAGTCGGGGGTCGTCTGGTTCTTCGGCGAGCAGAACCTCGAGATGCTGATCAAGATGGTCGACGCCTGCACGTTCAACGACCGCTTCTGGTTCTTCTTCGCCGCGACCACCGACGTCGAGCTCCGGGTGACCGTCGTGGATACCGTGACTGGTGCCCGCCGCGAGTACCAGAACCCGCTGGGCCATGCGGCGGACCCGGTCCAGGACACCTCCGCCTTCGCCACCTGCGGCGGACCGCCTCTCGCGGCGGACTTCAGCGCTTCGTGCAAGGGCCACCGCTGCCAGTTCACCGACCAGAGCACGGCCGCCGGCGGCTTCATCGTGGACTGGCTCTGGAACTTCGGCGACGGCAGCGACTCGATCGTGCCCGACCCGCTGCACCGGTACGCCACGGCAGGGGCGTACCCGGTCGAGCTCACCGTGGAGCACAGCGACGGCGCGACCGACACGGACGCGAAGACGGTCGTCGCCGCGTGCGTCCCGGAGTCGCAGTGCTGCCGAGTGTGCTCGACGGGGAACGCCTGCGGCGGCGGCTGCATCGCCGCGCACCTCACCTGTCATCAGGGCCTGGGCTGCGCATGCGACGCCGCGGAGGTGTGTGGGTGAGCGCCGAGCTATCTTGACGAGGATAGCGCGTCATGGGGTCGGCGCCGGCCGCCAAGGCGCCTTGCCAGCGATCTGGCTTGACCAGGGCATACGGCAGAGCCATACTCATGCATATGAGAACGACCCTGATCCTCGACGACGAGCTGCTCGACAAAGCGAGCCGGCTGGCCGGGCTGGCGGGGAAGACCGCGACGGTCCACGCCGGGCTGGAGGCGCTGATCGCGCGCGAGAGCGCCCGGCGGTTGGCCGCGCTCGGCGGCTCGGAGAAGGCCCTGCGCCCGATCCGCCGCCGGCGGCCCGCGCCGCGCCGGCCGGCGGCGAAACGGTGATCCTCGTCGACACCTCGGTGTGGGTCGATCACCTGCGCAACGGGAGCCCGCGCCTGGCGGCGCTGCTCGCCGAGGACCAGGTGCTCGGGCACCCCTTCGTGCTCGGCGAGCTGGCCCTCGGCAACCTCCGGCGCCGGCGCGAGGTCCTGGCGCTGCTGGCCGACCTGCCCGCGGCCGGCGTGGCCGACCACGACGAAGTGCTCGCCTTCGTCGAGCTCTACGCTCTCGCCGGCGGCGGGATCGGCTGGATCGATGCCCACCTGCTCGCCGCCGCGGCCCTCGGCGGCGATTCGCTGTGGACGCTCGATCGGCGGCTGGCGGCGCTGAGCGAGAAGCTGGGCGTCGCGGCCTGAGCCTCTCCCTAGCAGCCGCCACCCCCGACGACGCCCTGGCGATCGCCGCGCTGCGGACGGCGGTCGCCGAGCGGCTGACGCGCGACTACGGGCCGGGGCACTGGTCGTCCGCGGTGTCGGAGAGGGGCGTCCTGCACGGCCTGCGGACTTCGCGGGTGTTGATGGCGCGGGACGGCGGGCGGGTCGTCGCCACGCTGCGGCTGGCGACGAAGAAGCCGTGGGCCATCGACACGACCTACTTCACCGCCTGCGGGCGGGCGCTCTACCTGACCGACATGGCGGTCGCGCCGGACGTGCAGCGCCGCGGGATCGGGCGCCGCTGTCTCGAAGAGGCCCGCCGGCTGGCGCGCGAGTGGCCGGCCGACGCGATCCGGCTCGACGCCTACGACGCGCCCGCCGGCGCCGGCGGCTTCTACGCGCGCTGCGGTTTCCGCGAGGTCGGGCGGGTCACCTACCGCAAGACGCCGTTGGTCTACTACGAGCTGCTCTTGTAGCGCGCCGTCCAATAGCGGGCGAGGACCCGCGCGGCGATCGGGTCGCAGACCTCGGGCCAGACGGGACCCTGCCAGCGGACCGCGCGCGCCTCGGCCGCGACGTCGGCCGCGAGGTAGGGGAGGAGGGCGACGGCGCCGCCGCGCGGGTCGCGGGCGCCGAAGACGACGCCGCCGATCCGGTGCAGGACGAGGGCGCCGAAGCACATCAGGCAGGGCTCCAGCGTGCAGTAACAGGTCATCTCGGCGAGGCGCGGCACGAGCGGGTCGGGGATCGCCGCGAGGGCGAGCACTTCGGCGTGGCGCCCGGGGTGCGCGGCGGGCCGGAGGGTCCGTGCCGCGGCCGCCGCCACGATCTCGTCGCCGAGCGCGATGACCGCCGCCACCGGCAGGTTGCCGCCGCGCTCGGCCGCGAGGGCCACCTCGACGGCGTGCCGGAGGAAGCGGGCTGTGGTCGGGGCGACGTCGGCGGCCGGTGTGCTCACCGTCGAGGCCATCGGGGCGGAGTGTAGACGACCCCGACGGCACACGCCTGAGCGCCGATCAGCGCACCTCCACCCGCAGCCCGACCCGCAGCGTGCGGGGCTCCAGCAGCTCGTCGGGGAGGCCGCCGCGGGTGACGCCCAGGTCGAGCTCGCGGGCGACGACGGGGCCTTCGTCGAAGAGGTTCGTCCCTTCGAGGCTCAGGGTCAGCAAGGCGTCGCCGATCTCGACCTCCTTGGCGAGGCGGCCGTCCAGCGTGACGATTTCGCCGGTGCGGAAGGCGTCGGGGCGCTCGGTGAGCTGGACGCGGGCGATGCCGCCCCGCTCGCGGGCGACCCGGCGGTAATAGGGGAGAGGGTCGCCGTCGCGGCCGCGGAGCGTCGCGGCGACGTAGACGCCGCGCGGGAGCTCGACCAGGCCGCTCGTCTGGAACGTCCAGCGCGCCGACCGGAAGGACGGCGTCCCGTGCGGCCGGCCGGTGTCCGTCTCCGTCACCGGCCGCCCGTCGTCGTCGTCGCCGCCGAGGGCGTTCGTCGGGTCGTCGATGAGCCGGAGCTCGCGGCCCAGCGTCTGCTCACCGTCCTGCCAGGTGAGGTTCCCGCGGCTCAGCCAGCGCCCCGACCGCCGCTTCTCCCAGTGGAGGGTGAGCGCGCGGTCGTCCCGCCGCCGGTCGCCGTTGGCGAGGAGGGTGCCGCCGGTCCAGGAGAGGCCGGGACGGAGGTCCCAGAACGGGACGTCGTAGGCGCCGCCGTCCGGCAGCGTGCCGGCCAGCCGGCCGGCGGGGATCCAGTCGGCGGCGGTGGCGAGGAGGACGTCGCCGGTCGCCGCGTCGCGCACCCGCAGGCGCTCCTCGAGCAGGTGGTGGGTCCGCCGCCAGGTGGCGCGCAGGCCGACGACGAAGTCCCAGCCGATCGTGCGCTCGACGCCGAGCACCGCCTCGTCGGTGAGCTCCGGGCGGAGGTCGCGGCTCACGACATCGGGGTCGAGGTCCGGCCGCAGCGGGTCGCGGCCCTCGCCCGACCAGGGGATCGCCGGTCCGCCGCCGGCCTCGGAGAGCCGGAGGAAGAGCGCTCCGGGTGCGCCGGGGTCGGCGTGCCAGACGGCCTGCGGACCGAGGCGCGAGGCGAAGCGGCCGGCCGAGGCACGTACCAGGGTGTGGTGCTCCGCGCCGAGCGTCCAGGTCAGGCCGAGGCGTGGCGCCGGTGTCCAGACACGGCCGGCGCCGCCGAGGTCCTGCCCGTCGAAGCGCAGGCCGAAGACCGCGGTCAGCGGGCCGGTCATCAGCAGGTCCTGGGTCCACAGGCTGAAGGTCTCCGTCGCGGCGCGTCCGGCGCCGCGCCAGCCCTCGGCCAATTCGAGCCCCGCCGGCAGCCCGACGCTCTCACCGGCCGTCACCACCGAGCCGGGCGGGACCAGGGTGCGGGGCTCGTCCTCGGCCCGCCACCCGATGCCGCCGGTGATCTCGTGGTTCGCGCGGTCGGCGAGCCAGAGCGACGCGTGGAGCCGCGCTTCGCGCATCCGCCGCGCGTCGTCGAAGAGGAACCAGCCGCCGCGCGCGATCCCCGCGGCGTCGAACCGCAGGTCGCCGGCGTCCTCCGGCGTCTCCAGCCGGGTGCGGTCGACGCCCGCCACGAGCGCGCCGGCGTAGAACGCGCTGCTGCCGATGACCGTGGCCTCGCCCTTCCAGACGTCCTCCCGGCCGTCGGCGCGCAGCGTGGTCTCCGGCGCGCGGGCCGGGCCCGCGCCCAGTCCCGCCCCGCCGTTTTCGCCGCGCTGCCAGACCAGCTCGGCGGAGGCCGCGTCGCCGAGCTGCGCGTTGAGCTTGAGCCCTGCGCGCTGCCGCGACTCCGCTGCCGGCTGGCCGCCGAGCGCCGTGCGCTCGTTCTCCTCGCGGCCGGCGTGCGCCCAGAACCAGAGACGGTCGGTCTGGAGCGGACCGCCGCCCTGACCGTCGATCGCCCGCAGCGCGTCGAGGCGGTTGGCGGCAGGGTCGCTCCGCTCCGCGGCGAGCCCGCCGTCGCTCCACAGCGCGGCGACCGAGCCCCGCCAGTCGGAGGTGCCGCGCGGCCGAGTCAGTTGCAAGCGCGCTTCCGCCGTCTCCAGCGTCACGTCGGCGCCGCCGGTGGCGACCTGGACCTCCGCGAAGGCCTCGAAGTCGTATTGGCCGCGCGCTGCGGCCGTCGCGGCCGCGTCGGTGACGACCACGCCGTCGAGCGCGACCTGGCCGCGGCTCGCGGCGAGGACGCTCCAGGGGTCCGCCGCCGTCGGGATTCTCGCCAGCTCGGCCTGCGAGACGACGGTGCCGGTCGAGAGCCGGCGCGCGTCGAGGAGCGGCGACTCGGCAGTGACGGTGATGCAGTTCTCCACCGGGGTGCCCGTCGTGGAGCCTTGCGGCTGGTTGAGGGGCAGCAGGCGCGGCGGCGCCGCGGTCGCCGCGGGGGCAGCGGGGGCCGAGGGTTCCGTGTCCACCGCCACGAGGCTGGTGTAGGGAGTCACGAGGTGGTGCCGCAGCCCGAGCGCGACGACCTCGCGGCGCACCTCGTCGGCGTCGGCGCCTTCCAGGAGGCCGTCGGTGAGCGCCTGGACCTTGCGGCCGGCCCACAGCTTGTCGAGCCCGGCAGCCTTGACCTCGACGGCGGCGGGCAGCTCCTCGCGCCAGCTCCGGCCGCCGCGCTCGCCCGCCACGGCCACGGACCCGGGCCCGCGCAGGCGGGCGGCGACGACGAGCGGCTCGCCCAGGTAGAGGTCGGGCACGCGCCGCGGCCAGGCCTCGGCCTCGGCATCGGACCACGCGACCTCGATCTCGCGCAGCAGCGGCGCCTCCAGGCGGGCGAAGAGGTCGGCCATGGCGGCGGCGACGCGGTCGAGCGTGGGGATGTGCGTCCACGAGCCCCGTCCCAGCTCGGCCGCCCGCCGCAGGAACGGGACGTTGGGGGCGGCGCCGATGGCGACGGTGAAGAGGCGCCGCTCGCCGAGGCGTTCGGCGAGGAAGCGCAGGATCGCCGGCTCGTTGGCGACCCTGCCGTCGGTGATGAAGATGACCTGCCGCACGAGGCCTCGGGCCTCGCCGCCCTGGAGGGCGCGCTCGAGGGCGGGCAGCATGACCGTGCCGTCATCCGCCACCAGCGCCCGCACGAAGCGCCGCGCCTCCTCGACGGCGACCGGGCTCGCCGGGACGCTGTCGGGGAAGAGCGGCACGACGGTGTCGTCGAAGTCGATGACGTTGAAGCGGTCGGCCGGGCCGAGACGGCCGAGCGCCAGGAGGAGCGCCTCCCGCGCCTGCTCCATCGCCGACCCTTGCATCGAGCCCGAGCTGTCGATGACGAAGACGGTCTCGCGCGGCAGGCGGTCGGCGGCCGCCTCGGCGTCGGCGGGCGGCAGCACCATCAGCAGGGCGTAGCGCTCGCCGTCCACCTCCTCGGCGAAGAAGACCGACCCCGGCTCGCGGCCGGCGGCGGCCGCCCACTCGAGGACGAAGTCGCCGTCGGCGGCGGCGAGGCCGCCGGCGAGGTCGATCGCCCAGCGCGGCCGGCGGCGATCGCTCTCGACGGCGATGTCGTGCGTGGGGCTGTCGATCCACGCCAGCGGGAAGCCGGGCGCCAGATCGACGTGCAGCCCGAACGGATTGATCGGCGATGCGGCCTGCGGCGGCTGCGGTAGCGCGGGCTCGGGCGCGGCGCTCGTGGAGCTCGCCGCCGACCCCGCCGGTTCGTAGCGCGGTGCCGCCAACGTCGGGAAGCGGAGGACGAAGCGCCCGCGCTCGTAGCGCACGACCTGCTGCAGCTCGATCGCCACTTCCACCATCTCGCCCGGGCCGATGTTGGCGACCGAGCTGGTGAAGAGGTCCGGCCGCAGCTGCTCGAGGAGCGACGCCTTACGTCCTTCCGCCGCGGCCGTGGCGAAGGTCTGCCGCGCCTCGGCCATCTCCTGGACGGTGCCTTCGATCACCCGGCCGTCCACGACGAAGCGCAGTGCGTCCACGGCCGCGCCGTCGGGGAGCGAGAAGAGGTAGATCCCGGTCAGCCACTGCCGCGTCGGGTTGGCGAAGATCTGGGTGACACGCGAGCGCGCGACGACGCCCGTCACCCGCACCTCGATGGTGGTGCCCAGCACCGGCGCGGCGACCTCGGAGCCGTCCACCTCCGAGCGCAGCACGAGGCCGCATTCAGGTGCGAAGGGGCTGTCCGTTGCGGCGGCGGCGCCCGCCCGAGAAACGATCAGGAGAGAGAGGAAGAAACCACCCGCGATGGATCGCATGTCCCGCCTCCATCGGGCCGTCCTCCCTCTGAGACGGTCCAAGAAATCTGCCGGGACTCGAGGAGCAACCGCGGTGCCACAGCGCCCGCGAGCGGCGGCCGCGGCGATGATTCAAGTTCAGGTAGCGAGCCGATTCAACCGCTTGATCGAAAACGGCTGGCGAGAACGAAACGTGATCGATTCGTCCACGGCCGGGGACGACGGCGTCCTGCGGCGCCGCGGTTGAAGCCGGGCCGCGGCCGGGAGTATCGTGCCTTGTCGCCATGATCCACTGGAAGGAAACCGCGGAGGTCCTGGCGCGGCTCGACGAGCTGGCGGGGGCGGGACGGCGGGCGGCGCTGGCCACGGTCGTGCGCATCGCCGGCTCCGCCTACCGGCGGCCCGGCGCCAAGCTCCTGGTGGAGGAGGGGGGCGGCGCGCTGGGGGGCGTCAGCGGCGGCTGTCTCGAGGCCGACGTGCGCGAGGTGGCGCAGGCGGTCCTCGCGGCGGGGAAGCCGACCCTGCGTCACTACAACACCGGCAACGACGAGGACGTCGTCTGGGGGCTCGGGCTGGGCTGCAACGGGCTGGTGGACGTCCTGGTGCAGCCGGCGACCGACGGGCCGCTGGCGGCGCTCGCCGGCCGCTGGCGGGAGCTGCTGGCGGGGGACGCGCCGTTCGCGGTGCTGACGACCGTCGCGGAGGGGGAGGAGCTGGGGGCCGTGCGGCTCGTCGCACCCGGCGAGCGCCTCCCGGCGCTCCCGCTCATGGGCGGCGCCGGCGTGCACGAGCTGGCCGGCCGCGCCGTCTTCGTCGAGCCGTTCGCGCCGCCGCCCCACCTGCTCGTCTGCGGCGCCGGCGACGACGCCATCCCGCTCGTCGCCTACGCGGCGGACGCCGGCTTCCGCGTCACGGTGGCCGACCACCGGCCGGCGCTGCTCGAGCCGGGGCGCTTCCCGCGCGCGGCGCGCCTCCTCCCGGCCCGCCCGGAGGAGCCGGACGTGGCGCTGCCGTCCGCCGCGCGCACCCTGGCGGTGGTGAAGACCCACTCGCTGGCGCACGACCGCGCCTGGGTGCGACGCCTCCTCGCGGCGGGGCTCGCCTACGTCGGCGTGCTGGGGCCGCGGGAGCGGACGCGCGGCATCCTGCGCGACATCGGCGCCGAAGGGGACGAGCGGGTCTTCGGCCCGGTCGGCCTCGACCTCGGCGCCGACGGCCCCTGGCAGGTGGCGACGAGCATCGTCGCCGAGCTGCTCGCCTTCGGCGCGCGGCGCGAGCCGCGCCACCTGTCGCTGCGGGACGAGGCGATCCACGCCGGGGAGGGCGACCTCGCCCGGCCGAGTTGAACCCGCTCGGGCCTCGTGCTATGAACCGACCACATTCCCGCCTCACCTCCCGGACAGGAGGTCTCCGATGAAGCGGTCCGTCGCCATCGAGGTCAACGGCGCGCAGCACTCCCGCGAGGTCGAGCCGCGGCTCCTCCTCGTGCATTTCCTGCGCGAGACGCTGGGCTTGACCGGCACCAACGTCGGCTGCGACACCAGCCAGTGCGGCGCCTGCACCGTCCTGATCGACGGCCAGGCGGTGAAGTCCTGCACCGTGCTGGCGGTCCAGGCCGACGGCGCCAAGGTCACCACCGTCGAGGGGCTGGCCAAAGACGGCAAGCTCCATCCGCTGCAGGAGGCGTTCTGGGAGAAGCACGGCCTGCAGTGCGGCTTCTGCACGCCGGGCATGCTGCTCACCGCCTGCGACCTGCTGCAGCGCAACCCGCATCCCAGCGAGGCCGAGATCCGCCGCGGCATCGAAGGCAACTACTGCCGCTGCACGGGCTACCAGAACATCGTCGCCGCCGTCGCGCTGGCCGCCGAGCGGATGGCCGCGGAGCCTCCGGCCGCCGGCCGGAAGCCGGCCTGAGGGGAGGGACCATGGCCTCACGCATCTTCGGCTCCGGCATCAAGCGCCGCGAGGACCCGCGGCTGATCACCGGCCAGGCCAAGTACACGGACGACATCGTGCTGCCCGGCATGGCCCACCTGGCCGTCGTGCGCTCGCCGCACGCCCACGCCCGCATCGCGCGCATCGACGCCTCCCGCGCCCGCGAGGTGCCCGGCGTCCTCGCCGTCTACACCGGCGCCGAGATGAAGGAGGCCGGCTTCGGCGGCATCCCCTGCGCCTGGGTAGTCCCGAACTCCGGCACCAAGACGCCGGCGTATCCGCCGATCGCCATCGACATGGTCCGCTACGTCGGCAACGCAGTGGCGATCGTGGTGGCGGAGGACCGCTACGCCGCCCGCGACGGCGCCGACGCGGTGGAGGTGGACTACGAGCCGCTGCCGGCGGTGGCCGACGCCTGGAAGGCCGCGCAGCCCGGCGCGCCGCGGCTCCACGAGGAGGCGCCGGACAACGTCTGCTTCCACTGGCAGGTCAGCGGCGGCGACGTCGAGGCGGCCTTCAACGGCGCCGACGTGGTCGTCAAGGAGCGCATCCTCAATCAGCGCCTGATCCCCAACGCCATGGAGCCGCGGGCGGCGCTCGCCCAGTACAACGCCGCGATGGGCGAGCTGACGCTCTGGGTGACCTCGCAGAACCCGCACATCGCACGCTTCCTCCTCTCGCTCGACACGCCGGTGCCCGAGCACAAGATCCGGGTCGTCGCGCCCGAGGTGGGCGGCGGCTTCGGCAGCAAGATCCCGCACTACCCGGAGGACGCGATGGTGGCCTTCGCCGCCAAGATGGTGGGGCGGCCGGTCAAGTGGACGGAGACGCGCAACGAGAACTTCCAGGCCACGATCCACGGCCGCGACCACGTGCAGGACGTCGAGATGGCGGCCACGAGGGACGGCAAGATCCTCGGCCTGCGCGCCACCGTCTGGGCCAACCTCGGCGCCTACCTCTCGACCGCCTCGACCGGCATCCCGACGATCCTCCACGGGCTGATGCTCTCGGGGGTCTACGACATCCAGAACATCCACGAGGACGTCTACGGCGTCTTCAGCAACACGACGCCGGTGGACGCCTACCGCGGCGCCGGGCGGCCGGAGGCGATCTTTATCGTCGAGCGCCTGGTGGAGCTGGTGGCGGCCGAGCTCGGGATGGACCCCGTCGAGGTGCGCCGCAAGAACCTGATCCCGCCCTTCACCGACGGCCACACCGTCGCCACCGGGCTGACCTACGACACCGGCAACTACGCGGGCGCCCTCGACAAGGCGCTGGCGATGGCCGACTACCCGGCGCTGCGCCGGCAGCAGACGGAGCTGCGCGCCGCGGGGCGCTACCTCGGGATCGGCCTCTGCACCTACGCCGAGATCTGCGGCCTGGGGCCCTCGCAGGTGGCCGGCGCGGTCGGCTTCGGCGGCGGCCTCTGGGAGAGCGCCATCGTGCGCTTCCACCCCTCGGGCAAGGTGCACGTCTTCGTCGGGATCTCGCCCCACGGCCAGGGGGAGGAGACGACCTTCGCACAGATCCTGGCCGACGAGCTGGGCGTGGACGTGGACGACGTGACGGTGTTCCACGGCGACACGTCGCAGACGCCCCAGGGCTGGGGGACCTACGGTAGCCGCTCGACGGCCGTCGGCGCCGGCGCCCTCTTCGGGGCCATCGCCAAGATCAAGGAGAAGTCGAAGCTCGTCGCCGCCCACCTGCTGGAGGCGGCGGCCGAGGACATCGAGTACGCCGACGGCAAGTTCTTCGTCCGCGGCACGCCGACGAAGGCGAAGACGATCCAGGACATCGCGCTGATGGCCAACGTGGCCTGGAACTACCCGCAGGGGCTCGAGCCGGGGCTCGAAGCCTCGGCCTTCTTCGATCCGCCCAACTTCGTCTACCCCTTCGGCGCCCACATCGCGGTCGTCGAGGTGGACGCCGAGACCGGCGAGGTGGCGCTCCAGCGCTACGTCGCGGTGGACGACTGCGGCAGGGTCATCAACCCGATGATCGTCGAGGGGCAGATCCACGGCGGCATCGTGCAGGGGGTCGGCCAGGCGCTGTGGGAGGGCGCGGTCTACGACGAGCAGGGGCAGCTCTTGACGGCGACGATGATGGACTACGCGCTGCCCAAGGCGGACGCCTTCCCCAACTTCGAGCTGGGAATGACCGAGACGCCGACGACCGTCAATCCGTTGGGTGTCAAGGGGATCGGCGAGACCGGGACGATCGCCTCGACGCCCGCCGTCTACAACGCGGTCCTCGACGCCCTGGCGCCGCTGGGCGTCAAGCAGGTGCACATGCCGTTGTCGCCCGAGCGCGTCTGGCGCGCGATCCGGGAAGCGAGGAGCTGAGGCCATGTATCCCGCGAGCTTCGACTATCACCGGCCCGCCTCGCTGGCCGAGGCCGCCCACCTGCTGAAGAACGACCCCGACGCGCGGCTCCTCGCCGGGGGGCACAGCCTGCTGCCGGCGATGAGACTGCGCCTGTCGGTCCCGACGGCCCTGGTGGACCTCTCCGGGATCGCGGGGCTGGCGGGGATCGGGGCCGCCGGCGGCGGCCTGGTCATCGGCGCGATGACCACGCACGCGGCGGTGGCCGACTCCGCGGCGGTGCGCTCGGCGTGTCCCCTGCTCGCCGAGACGGCGGCGCAGATCGGCGACCTCCAGGTGCGCAACCGCGGCACGATCGGCGGCTCCCTCGCGCACGCCGACCCCGCCGCCGACTACCCGGCGCCGCTCACCGCTCTCGGCGCGACGATCGAGACGGGCGGCGCCGCCGCGCGCCAGATCCCGGTGGAGGGCTTCTTCCAGGGGCTCTTCACGACCGACCTCCAGCCCGGCGAGATCGTGACCGCGGTGCACGTGCCGGCCTACGGCCCGGGGACGGGCGGCGCCTACGTGAAGCACCGGCATCCCGCCTCGGGCTTCGCGGTCGTGGGGGTGGCGGCCCTGGTGACGGTCGAAGGGGGCAAGTGCGCGAAGGTGAGCCTGGTCGTCGGCGGCGTCCAGGCCAACCCCGTGCGCGCGCAGGCCGCCGAGGCTGCCCTCACCGGCCAAGCGCCGGGCGAAGCGGCCTTCGCCGCAGCCGCCGCCAAGGTCGCCGAGTCGCTCACCAAGCCGCTCTCCGACCTCTACGCCTCGGGCGAGTTCCGCGTGCACCTCGCCGGCGTGCTGGCGAAGCGAGCGCTGGCGCAGGCGACGGGGCGGGCCGGGGCGTAGGATCTGCTCATGCGAGTGACTACCGGAAGAGTCGTCAACGGCAAGACCGAAGTTCCCGGCGACGTCGGACAGGTCCTCTGCCAGCGCATAAATAGCCGCTCGAAGTTCTCCCAAGTACCGGGCCGCCCCCTCGTTCTCCTGTAATATTGTACGAACCCCTCAAGATTCGAATAATAGAGCACCACATGGCCTTGGAAAAGCTCACAGAGAGCAACTTCGTCGCCGTATCCAAGTTTTGCGGCTAGGCCGATCGTCTCGAAGAAATTCATTACCCCTAAGATGCTCTCCTGTCCTTCTGGGTCGTTCATCAGAGTCTCCGCGATCTCCTGACCCCTTTTCCCTTCTATTTTTCTGAGCATCTGAGCAGCCGCAACCGTGGGAAGTTCCTCCCAACGATCCATATAGGCGAAAGCTACGGCCTTTCGTTGCTGGGCGACCGATTGAGCATTTTGGTCAGCCACTTGCGCAACGCCCATAATTCCAAGCGCCACTCCGATACCGGACCCAGAGAAGATTATACTGCTGCGCCATTTAGGCTTAGAAAAATGCAGCAGGAATAAAAGGAGCAAGAGGGCCGCCAGTACTAAGCCAAGTCCCAGAAGCGGATTCATATTGTCCCCTACCGGCAGTGATGAGTTGTTACAAGTGTGTGAGGTACCAGGTCAGGCGCCTGACACCGTGCGCCCACCTGCCAAGCCTGCATTGCTCGTGTTCCGAAGACAGTTCATGTTCAACATGACGCTGGTCAGAACGGCGGCATCAGCCGACCGGTTCAGGGGCCTGCCTGGTCGGCTGGTCGGAGCTCGGGCTTTGGATCCGGCTTCGCACGGCAAGGCGCGATCCGAGGAGCGCCAAGTAGATGTAGACGAGCCACAGTGCGAGCGCCGGATCGGCTAGAAAACTGAGTCCAGGCCAGCCAACCCGCAGCGTCACGTTGACAAGAAGAAACACCGTGAGAATGAGCGAAGTAAGAAAGGATGCTAGTACGGCGTATGTGTAGGTAAGCCCTGGAACATAAGCCGACGACTTCCCTGCGAGGAAGCCTCCTGCGAAATGACTCAAGGCAGTGGCGCCAACGAGAGTAGAAAGAAACCACGGGTTTTCAAAAAGGTCGGCGAAAGACTCTGGATTCCCTAATTCAGGCCGAACACCCATCTTGAACAGTAGCGGCCCAGCCAACATGCCAAGTAGCATCTGAAGCCCAGCAAAGGCGCAGATGACGAACATGACGTGCGTGATGCTTAGGCGCGGAAGTGCAACAGTGCGCTCTAGGCCAGATGATCTACTGAACCTTAAGCTCTCGAATTGTTTGAAGATCGCAACGGCAAGGGCCGATAGAGCAACTCCAGCAACACCAGCAGCTTCCTTGCCGGCTAGCTTCCCTAGCGCAACCACGACGAGTGAATAACAGATGCCTATGGCAACAGCTGCGAGGACGAAGCCCCGATCAAAAAGATTGGGCCTCGCTGGGAGAGGAGCCTGTGCTGGAGGCGCGCTGGCTGGTTCCATTCTGATCGTCCCTCTCGCGTTGGAGGAGTTTTTTGGGCAGGGGACTCATGCCACGTAATCTACATATGGTCAAGGCGCCATCACTCTATCGGCGCGTAGCAGTGTTGCTACGATTTGTATTATACCACTAACGAGGAGACGGAGTGCGGGTGTGCTCCAAAAGGGGAAAGTCGCGGTCTAAGCTTCCGCAAACCGCAAGGCCCATGGACCCCGGACAAGCGCTCGCTCATCGTTCCCTGGGAGCTCCGAGTCGGGAACCTGAAAGTGTACTATGCCGCGGAGGAGGAGTTCTCCACGGTGGTGTAGCGGTGGGCACGAAGGTCCGGGAGCGCGTGCGGATCGGTGGGAAAGAGTTCGAGCCATGAGAACAGTGGAGATCACGGAGGCCTCACTCGCTGACTACGGCCGCAAGGTTCCTGAGGAGACATGGGTCCTGACGCGCCGGGGCAAGCCGGTGGCGGCGGTGGTGCCGATCAGTCCCGGAGTCGACCTTGAAAGCTTCGGCCTCAGCCACGACCCGGAGTTCATCGAGATCATCAACCGCTCCTGGGAGGGCTACAAGAAAACGGGCGGCACCTCGCTCGAGGAGCTGCGCGAGACGTACGGTCTCGCTGCCAAGCCGCCACGGAAGAAATCCCGCCGCGCACGATAGCCCCGCGCCGGCGCACGCACTCGTCGCGAGCGTTCTCGCCGGCCCGGCGGCCGTGGCACGGAGCCGCGGCCCGCGGGCGCCCGCGGGCCAGACCAAACGAAGAGACTCACTCCCGTTCCGCAGGTGCCAGTTCCGCAGCCGTGTCCAAGGGGCTGCAGCGAGCAGTGGAGCGTTGTCCACGCCACAGGCCCTTGATCGTCCTGACTAACGGAGAGAGATCCATGAGTGAATATGAATTCAGTCTCGTGATCTCAGGGAACCTCGAGGATGAAGAGACCCTCGATGCTCTGCTCAAGGCAGGCTGCAATGACGCAACCTGCGGGCAGGTGGACGGCCTTGGGTACGCCAACTTCGTTCGCG
>DASWHY010000403.1:0-24594 GCA_036397955.1 Thermoanaerobaculia bacterium
CTCGACACCAACACCCGCATCCCTACCTGAACGGCCAGTCCGACAGCCGCCTCCTTCAGACCGGCAGCGTCGCCAGCACCTTCAGCACTTCCCCGGCCGACTGGTAGCGCTTGTCCGGCTCCTTGGCGAGGAGGCGGTCGAGGAGGGCCGCCCATTCCGGTGGGGTGTCGGGGCGGAAGGTGCGCACGTCGGGGGGTTTCTCGCGCAAGTGCTTGGCGAGGAGGGCGTTGGCGTCGGCGGCGTCGAAGGGCTCGCGGCCGGCGATGAGGGCGAAGGCGATGATGCCGAGGGAGTAGAGGTCGGAGCGGCCGTCGAGCTCGTTGCCGAGGATCTGCTCGGGCGAGATGTACATCGGCGAGCCCATGACCACGCCGGCCTGCGTCAGGCGGGCGCCGAGCCCCGCCATCGAGGCGATGCCGAAGTCGAGGATCTTGAGCCGGTTGGCGGTGACCATGACGTTGCTCGGCTTGAGGTCGCGGTGGACGATCCCCTGGCTGTGCGCCTCGTGCAGGCCGGCGGCGATCTCGAGCAGCAGCGCGCGGACGCGCGCGAAGGGCAGGGTCCCTTCGATCGCGACCAGCTCCTCCAGGCTCTGCCCCTCCAGGTACTCCATGGTGACGAAGAGGCCGGCCGCGAAGCGCCCGATGTCGTACACCCGCACCACGTTGGGGTGGCTGATGCGGCGGCAGATCTGCACCTCGCGCAGGAAGCGCGCTTCGTCCCCCTTGCCGCCTTCGGCGGGGGCGAGCACCGTCTTGATCGCCACCACCTCGCCGAGCTCCAGGTCGCGTGCCTTGTAGACCTTCCCCATGCCGCCGCGGCCGAGGTCGGCGAGGATCTCGTAGCGGCCGGCGAGCCGCTTGCCGACGACCGGGAGGTCGGCGTCGCCGGCCGCCGGGCCCTGCAAGCTCATGGTCGGCTCGACGGCGGCCTCCGGCGCCGCGGCCCCCGCCAGCCGCTCCAGCCGCTCGCCCGCGTCACGGTGCCCCGGGTCGCGCGCCGTCACTCGTTCGTAACTGGCGACTGCCTCCTCGGCCCGCCCCAGGGCCTCGAGGCACCGCCCCTCCCAGTAGCCGCGCTCGACTTCCAGCTCCTGGGCCGCGGCCGGGATGCGGCGCAGGCGGTCGAGCGCGCCCTCGGCGAACCCTTCGTCGAGGAGCAGCGGGGCGAGCAGGACGGCGCCCTCGGCGAAGCCCGGCTCCTCCGGCCGCAGCGGGATGAGCAGCGAGGCGGCGCGCGGCTTGTCGCCGGCCGCGAGGTAGGTGCGCGCGGCGTCGATCGCGCGCCCGCCGCGCACCTGCAGCGCGATCGCCTGCTCGGCGTTGCCGGCGCGGCTGTGGGTCTCGGCGGCGCGCTCCAGCAGGCCCGCGGTCTCGTAGCAGCGGGCGGCGTCGCGGAGGCGGCCGGCCTTCTCGTAGCACTCGGCAGCGCGCAGCGGCTCGCGCGCCGCCTCCCAGCGGTAGGCCGCCCAGCCCCACTGCTGCGCCGCGGTGTAGGCCTCCGCCGCCTCGCGCGTCAGGCCGAGCTGGCTCAGCAGGTGGCCGGCTTCGACCGGGCGTCCGGTCTGCAGGTAGAGCTGCGCCAGCAGGCGCTGCCGGTTGGGGGTGCGCGCCGCCACCCGCGACGCGTCCTCGGTGCGCCCCAGCTCGAGGTAGCGGTGGAAGGCCTCGACGTAGCGCCCGGCGCGCTCCAGCAGCTCGGCGACCCGCGGGCTCGGCGGCATGGTGCGCAGGAGCTTGGCGGCGGCGTCGCCGCGGCCGAGCCGCACCAGCAGGTGCGCCCGCTTGGCGTTGATCTCCTCGATGCGGGCGGCGCCGGCCGAGGTGCCGCCGATCGTCCGCTGCAGGCTCAGCACCCCCTCCTCGGCGGTGTGCAGCGCCTCGGCCAGCTTGCCCGCGTCCTCGTGGGCGCGGACCGCCTGCAGCCAGGCGCCGTCCTGCTTGAAGAAGGTGACGGCGCGCTCGGTCTGCCCGGCGGCCAGCGCCGCCTCACCGGCCTTCAAGAAGGCCCGCGCGCGCTCGAAGAGCGGGACCGCTTCGGCGGGATGCCCCTTCGCCGCCAGCAGGCCGCCGGCCTGGAGCGGAGTGCCGGCTCCCCCCTCCGGCACCCGCCCGAAAGCGGCCAGCAGCGAGTAGCGGACGAGCTTCTCGTCGTCCCCGACCTCGGCGGCGAGCTGCGCCGCGTTTTTCCACTCGCCGGCACGCGCGAAGAGCTCCATCGCGCGCTGGCGGTCGCCGCCGTCCAGGGCCTGCTCGGCGGCCTGCTTCTTCTGGCGCGAACGGATGGGGATCTGCGGCATGCGGCGCCCTAGAGCTCGGGCTCTTTGCCGGTGAGCCGCCGGAAGGCCTCGAGGTAGCGCTCACGGGTGCCGCGGACCACTTCCTCCGGCAGCGCCGGCGGCGGCGCCTGGCGGTCCCAGCCGGAGGCGTCCAGCCAGTTGCGGACGTACTGCTTGTCGAAGGAGACCGGCTCGGTGCCGGGCCGCCACTGCGCGGCGTCCCAGTAGCGGGAGGAGTCGGGGGTGAGCGCCTCGTCGATCAGCAGCAGCTCGCCCGCGCCGGTCGTCCCGAACTCGAACTTGGTGTCGGCGAGGATCAAGCCGCGCGCGGCGGCGTGCTCGGCCGCCCGCCGGTAGAGCGCCAGGGTGAGGTCGCGCAGCCGCGCCGCCAGCTCCTCGCCGGCCGCCGCCTCCATCTGCTCGAAGGTGACGTTCTCGTCGTGCCCCGCCTCGGCCTTGGTCGCCGGGGTGAAGATCGGCTCGGGCAGCTTGCTCGCCCGCACCAAGCCCGGCGGCAGCGCGATGCCGCAAACGCTGCCGCCCGCCACGTACTCCTGGTAACCGCTGCCGGCGAGATAGCCGCGCGCTACGCACTCGAAGGGGACGACCCGCGCCTTGCGCACCAGCGCCGAGCGGCCGGCGAGGAGCGGCGCGAGCGCCGGCAGCGGCTCGGGAAACTCCGCCGGGTCGGTCGCGAGCAGGTGGTGGGGCACGACGTCGGCCAGCCGCGCGAACCAGAAGGCCGAGAGCTGGTTGAGGATCTTCCCCTTGCCGGGGATCCCCGGCGCCAGCACGTGGTCGTAGGCCGAGAGGCGGTCGGTGGCGACGATCAGCAGCCGGTCGCCGAGGTCGTAGACGTCCCGCACCTTGCCGCGCTTCGGCTGCGCCAGGGACAGCAGATCGGTGCGCGAGACCGCGGCGCTCACCGTCCCCCCTCCGCCGCCTGCGCCCAGCCCTCCGAGAGCCGGCCGGCCGACTCCCGATCGAGCGCCGCGAGGAGCCCCTCGGCCGGCGCGTCCTCCAGGCTCCCGGGGTCGAGCTCGGCGCCGTCCAGGACCTCGAAGACCGCCACCCGCTCCAGCCCCTTGAGCCGCGCCGCCCCGAGCTTGCGCACGCCGACGAAGAGTCCGCCGTCGAGCGGCACGACGACGTAGCTGCGCGGCCCCTGCGTGCCGCGCCGCAGCGCCGCCGCGGGGAGCTCGCCGTCGAGCTGCATCAGGAAGGGTGCGGTCGCCACGATGCCGTTGTTGACCAGCGTGCCGTCCTGGCTGATGTAGGCGTAGAAGGGGCGCGCCTCCTCCTGCTTGTCGACGACGTCGAGGTTGTGCCGCGACAGCGGCTCGAAGAAACGGTAGACCGTCTGCTCCGGGTAGCCCTGGTTGACCAGGAGGCTCTTCACCTCCTCGATCTCGCGCGTCGTCTTGCCCGAGGTGAGGCGCGACAGCTCGATCAGGCCGTGGCCGAAGAACTCGTAGTGCTCGCCGACGCCGTCGGGGCCGCTGCCCATCGGGATCAGGCGGTAGCGGCCGTAGTTGAGGGCGAGGCGCAGGCCGCGGTCGAAGGGGAAGCCGTCGCGCACCGCCTCGCGGTACTGCCGCTGCAGCTCGACGGCCGCGCGCAGCAGGCGCCGGGCCTCGCGGCTGGAGTAGAAGGCGCCGTCGCCCAAGTACTTCTCGAGCTTCATGCGGTGCGCCGCCGCCAGCGCGTTGACCCGGCGCTGGAAGCGGAACATGGCGCGGAACCCTTCGTCCTGGATCTCGTCGCCGGAGCGGTGGAGGAAGGAGACGGTCTGCGCGAACTCGCTGATGTCGTAGATCAGGCCGCAGCGGTCCACTTTGGGGTCGAGCACCCAGGGCTCGAAGAAGTCGAGCGGGCGGGTGGAGGGGAGGAAGCGGACCTCGCCGCGCAGGCCGCCGCGGCCGCCGGGGGCGTCCCGGCAGACGAAGTGGCCGTCGCGCCACTCGAGAGTGAGGACCAGCCGCCGCGCCGCCTGCAGCGCTTCGAACTCCTTGAGCTTGCCGAGGAGGCCCTCCCACACCGCGATGAGCGGCGGCGGCAGCAGCTTCGCCGGGTTGTAGCCGCGGCGAGTGGCGAGGTAGGAGAAGTAGCCCGGGCGCTTGAGCATCTCGTCGCGCGCCGCCCAGAAGTCCACCCCGAGCAGGTGGGTCACCGCGTCGCGCAGCTCGCGGTCGCTTTCGAGCTGCTCGCCGTGCCACTGGATCGTGCGCTCCAGCCGCTCGCGGAAGTCGCGCCCGTCGATGCGCAGCATGCCGGTGAAGTAGCTCCCCAGCTCGCTGAGGTCGCGGCCGACGTGGTCCTCGGTGAAGATCAGGACGTTGTCGCGCATGCGGGTGAGCAGGCGCGGGAACATCTCCTCCTCGGCCGCGTCGGTGGCGTTGGCCAATCCCTGCGCCACGTCGTAGGCCGCCGACAGCACGCGGTCCATCGCCCGCTCGAAGACCCGGTACTTGATCTGGTCGCCGGCGCGGCGCCCGAGCGCCAGGTCCTCGCGCACCGCGCGCTTGGGCGTCTCCTTGAGCAGGCGGGCGAGGTCGAGCGAGTGGTGGAGCCAGAAGATCTCGGGGAAGCGGCGGCCGTAGCTCGACAGCGCGGCGTGCTCGATCGCCCGCGCCAGCAGCTCGCGGTAGCGCTCCCAGGCGAGGCTGTGGAGGCGCAGCTCCGGCGGCTCGCGGCGGAGGATGGCGCGCTGCACGCCCTCCTCGGCCAGCACGTACTGCCGCAGCGCCTCGCGCAGCGCCTCCATGCCCGCCGACAGCAGCACCGCGAAGCCCTGGATCGGGGTGGCGCCCTCTTCCTCCAGGAAGAGCGGCTTGGGCACCGGCAGCGACGAGGCGATCTCGGGCAGGACGCGGCGCAGCTCCGCCTCGTCCTGCCGCAGAAAGTTGAAGGGCCCGGCCAGGACCTGGAGGAGCGAAGGGGGCATCCGGAAAGGGGCCTGTCTCGGGGGCCAGGGGAAAGTTAACGTATAGCATAAGGAACGTGAGCGAGACCATCGCCGTCGACGTGGCAGCCCGCGAGGACGACGACTGGGAGCTGCTCGCCGCCGGCTGCTTCGAAGGGGAGGGGCCCGAACTCGACGGGCTGCCCGCGGCGGCGCGCGACGCCTTGCAGGCGATCGCCGCCCGGCCGGGGTGGAAGGGTGGCGACGACCAGTGCGGCGAGACGGCGGCCGGCCCGCGCGTCGCCGCCCTCCACGGCCTCGGCAAGCGCTCCGACTTCACCTACCGCCGGCTCGCGGCCTGGCTCGCCCGCCTCGCCGATGCCGCCTGCGGCAACGGCTTTGCGCGCCTGGCGGTCCTCCTGCCGCGGCACGAGGAGACGGCCGGGCCGGCCGCCGGGCGGGTGCTGCGGGCCGCCGGCGTCGCCGGCTACCGCTACGAGCGCCACCAGACCGAGCGCCGGCGCGGCCGCCTCGCCGCCCTCCGGGTGCTGCCGCCGCGCGGCGAGGAGGCGGCGTACCGCGCGGCCGCGGCGGCGGCGGCGAAGGTCGCCGCGGCGGTCCTCTGGGCGCGCGACCTGGCGAACTCGCCGGCCAACGAGGGCAATCCCGACTGGATCGAGGCGCAGGCGCGCGAGCTGACCGGCGAGCGCGGCTTCGCGCTGACCGTGCTCGACGCCGGGGAGCTCGCCCGCCGCGGCATGGGGGGCATCCTGGCCGTCGGCGCCGCGTCGGTCTACCCGCCGCGCCTGCTGCGGCTGGAGTGGGGGGAGGAGGGGCCGGTCGTGGCGCTGGTGGGGAAGGGGGTGACGTTCGACACCGGCGGCATCTCGATCAAGCCCGCCCTCGACATGGACGAGATGAAGTACGACAAGAGCGGCGCCTGCGCGGCCCTCGGGGCGGCGCGCGCCGTCGCCGAGCTCGGCCTGCCGGTGCGGCTGCGCGTCTACCTGCCGCTGGCCGAGAACATGCTCGACAGCCGCTCCTACCGGCCGGGGGACATCGTCCGCTGCTACAACGGCAAGACGGTCGAGATCACCAATACCGACGCCGAGGGGCGGATGATCCTGGCCGACGCGCTGTCGCTCGCCGCCGAGGAGGGCGCCGACGTGCTGCTCGAGTACTCCACGCTGACCGGCGCCTGCGTCGTCGCCCTCGGGCGCTTCGCCGCCGGCCTCTACACCCACGACGACGGCCTCGCCGGCGAGCTCTTGGCCGCCGCCGCACGCAGCGGCGAGCGGCTCTGGCGGCTGCCGCTCTGGCCGGAGTGGGTCGAGGAGATGAAGGGCACCCACGCCGATCTCAAGAACTCCGCCGGCCGCTGGGGGGGCGCCAACACCGCCGCCGCCTTCCTCTCGCAGTTCGTGGGGGACCTCTCCCGCTGGGCCCACCTCGACATCGCCGGCGTCGCCTGGGTCGATCCGAAGGAGGAGGGCTACAAGGGGGCGACGGGCTTTGGCGTGGCCTGCACCGTTGACTGGATCCGCCAGCTCGCGAGCTGACCTCTCCGAGCCGCTCCTGCAGGTGGAGGGGCTGACGGTCGACTTCCCGGTCGGGGGGCGGCGGGTGGCGGTGGTGCGCGACGTGGGACTGGCGGTCGGGACGCGGGAGATCGTCGGGCTGGTGGGGGAGTCCGGCTCGGGCAAGAGCATGACCGCGCTGGCCCTGCTGCGGCTGGTGCCGCCGCCGGGGCGGATCGCCGCCGGGCGCGTGCTCCTCGACGGCGAGGACCTCCTCGCCCTCCCCGAGGCCCGCCTCCGCCGGGTGCGCGGGCGGCGGATCGCCATGGTCTTCCAGGAGCCGGCGACGGCGCTCAACCCGGTCTATTCGATCGGCTTCCAGATCGCCGAGGCGGTGCGCGCCCACCGCCCCTTGTCCCGGCGCGCCGCCCTCGACGAGGCCGCGCGCCTCCTCGACCTCGTCGCCCTCCCCGATCCCCGCCGCCGGCTCGCCGACTACCCGCACCAGCTCTCCGGCGGCCAGCGGCAGCGGGCGATGATCGCCATGGCCCTCGCCTCCGGCCCCGACCTGCTCCTCGCCGACGAGCCGACGACGGCGCTCGACGTCACCGTCCAGGCGCAGATCCTGGAGCTGCTCGAGCGGCTGCGGCAGGAGCTGGGGCTCTCGGTGCTGCTCATCACCCACGACCTGGCGGTGGTGGCGGAGACCTGCGAGCGGGTCGTCGTCATGTACTGCGGCGAGGTGGTCGAGGAGGCCGGCGTCCACGACCTCTTCGCGCGGCCGGCGCACCCCTACACCCGCGCCCTCCTCGCCGCCCTGCCGCGGCTCGGCGCGCCGGCGGCGCGCGGCCGGCTCCCCGCCGTCCCCGGCCAGGTGCCGGACCCCGCCGCCCGCCCCTCCGGCTGCGCCTTCCATCCCCGCTGCCCGGAGGCCTTCGCGCCCTGCCCGGCGGTCGAGCCGCCGCTCTACGCGCTCCCCGGCGGCCGCGCCGCGCGCTGCCTGCTCCACGACCCCGCATGACCACGATCCTCGAAGCAGAGCGGGTCAGCAAGGACTTCCCGGTCCGCCGCGGCCTCCTGCAGCGTCTCCACGGCGTGGTGCGTGCCGTGGACCGGGTGGACCTCGCCGTCGAGCGCGGCGAGTGCCTGGCCCTGGTCGGGGAGTCGGGGAGCGGCAAGACGACCCTCGGGCGCTGCCTGGTCCGGCTGGTCGAGCCGACCGCCGGGCGCGTGCGCTTCCAGGGGGAGGACCTGCTCGCCCTGCCGCGCGAGGCGCTGCGGCGCAAGCGGCGGCACTTCCAGATGGTCTTCCAGGACCCCTACGGCTCGCTCAACCCGCGTCTACGGGTGGGGGACGCGGTCGGCGAGCCGATCGAGGTGCACGACCGGCCGCCGCGGCCGGAGCGCGAGCGGCGCGTCGCCGAGCTGCTCGACACCGTCGGGCTCGCTCCGGGGCTGGCCGGCCGTTACCCGCACGAGCTCTCGGGCGGGCAGCGGCAGCGGGTGGGCATCGCCCGCGCCCTCGCCACCCGGCCCGAGCTCCTGGTCGCCGACGAGCCGATCTCGGCGCTCGACGTCTCGGTGCGGGCGCAGGTGCTGAACCTCCTCGCCGACCTCCAGGCGCGCCTCGGCCTGACCGTCCTCTTCATCGCCCACGACCTGGCGGTGGTCGAGCAGATCGCCGACCGGGTGGCGGTCATGTACCTCGGCCGCATCGTCGAGCTGGCGCCGCGCGCGCGGCTCTTCGCCAAGCCGGCGCACCCCTACACGGCAAGCCTGCTGTCGGCGGTGCCGGAGCCGGTGCCGGCGGGCCATCGCCAGCGGATCGTCCTCCCCGGCGAGCCGCCCAGCCCGATCGACCCGCCGCCCGGCTGCCCCTTCCACCCGCGCTGCCCGATCGCCCGCCCGCGCTGCGCCAACGAGACGCCGCCGCTCGCCGAGGTCGCCCCCGGCCAACTGGCCGCCTGCTTCTATCCCTTCGAGCTGTCACCGTCCGGCAATGCCGCAGCGCGGAACTTTTGACCGGTTGCGACGTAAGATCGGAGTGCGGGGGCAGTGCCCCCGCGCTCCGTATCCGGACCACTTCGCACGTGAGGGTGTTTTCGATGCGTAAGCTCTGTGCTTGCTTGCTCCTTTCGGCCGGCGTCGCCTTGCCCGCGGCCGCCCAGGAACCGCCGCCGCCCGCCGATCCGCCCGATCCCGGCCCCCGTCTCGAGGTGAGCACCGACGCGGCCGAGCGGCCGGTGGCGATCGAGCCGGTGCGCGGCGACGGCAAGGTCCTCCTGACCCTCGACGACGCCGTCGCGATCGCCCTGCGCGCGAACTTGGGCATCGCGGTGCAGCGCTTCGAGCGCCAGCGCTCGCGCTACGCCGTCTTGGGGAACCTCGGGATCTACGACTTGCGGGCCGAGGCCTTCGCCCGCGCCCTCGACCGCACCACCCCGACCGGCTCACAGCTCGAGGCCTCGGCCTTCGACCAGCAGATCGCCAACGTCGGCGTGGCGCAGCTCCTGCCGACCGGCGGCGACCTGAGCCTGTTCTGGAACAACGACCGCAGCGCGACCAACAACCTTTTCCAGACCCTGAACCCGCAGTTCCGCAGCGAGGCGGGCTTCGAGTACACCCAGCCGCTGCTGCGCGACTTCGGCCGCGTCGCCACCGAGTACGGCATCCGCCTGGCCCGGCTCGACAGCCGGTTGAGCGGCGCTCAGTTCGAGCGCACGGTGGCGACGACGGTGCGCGACGTCGAGATCGCCTACTGGAACCTGGTGGAGGCCCGCGAGCAGCTCGTCGTCGCCGAGGAGAGCCTGGGGCTCGCCCGCGAGCTCCACGAGCGCAACCGCATCCAGGTCGAGGTGGGGACGATGGCGCCGCTCGAGATGGTGCAGAGCGAGGCGGCCATCGCCCTGCGCGAGGAGGACATCATCCGCGCCGGCGCCGGCGTCGAGGACGCCGCCGACCAGCTCCGGCTGCTGCTCAACTTCCCGGCGGGGGAGCTGTGGGAGCTGCCGATCGAGCCGCAGACCCCGCCCGAGATCGCGCGCCTCGGCGTCGACCTCGACGCGGCCATCTCGACCGCCCTGGCCGAGCGCTTGGAGCTCGGCCAGCAGCAGCTCGTCATCGAGCGGGGGCAGGTGGACGCCGCCTACCTGCGCAACCAGACCCTCCCCGACGTCGACCTGGCGATCCGCTACAACTACTCGGGCCTCGGCGGCGACCTCCTCGAGCGCGACCCGGTCACCGGCGAGCCCACCGGCCGCGTCGTCCCCGGCGGCTTCGGCGACGCCTTCGAGCAGCTCACCGGCATCGACTTCGATACCTGGTCGGCGACCCTCACCTTCGGCTACCCGCTGCAGAACCGCGCCGCGCGGGCGCGCCGGACGAGCGCCGAGCTGGCGGTCGAGCGCGAGCGGGCGGAGCTCGAGGACCTCGAGACGGGGATCGTCACCGAGGTGCGCACCGCCGCCCGCGCCGTCGAGACCGCCGCCAAGCAGATCGAGGCGGCGCGCGCCTCGCGCGTCTTCCAGGAGCGCAACCTCGACGCCGAGCGCAAGCGCTACGAGAACGGCATGTCCACCAGCTACCGCATCAACGAGATCCAGGAGGACCTGGCCCAGGCGCGCAGCCGCGAGGTGACGGCGGTGACGACCTACCGCCGGGCCCTCGCCGACTACTACCTGGCGACCGGCCGGCTGCTGGAGGAGAAGGGGATCGACATCGCCGACCAGGAGGCGGAGGTGGAGCGCTTTACGTTCTGAGGAGGGAGCCATGCACGAATCGGCGTTCGGACGTCTGGTGTCGGTGCTGATCGCCCCGGGGAAGACCTTCCGCTCGATCGCCGAGCGGCCGACCTGGGCGGTGGCCCTGATCGTCCTATTGGTGCTCACCGCGGGCACCACCATGCTGTTCTTCCAGAAGCTGGACTTCGAGGAGATGGTCCGCCAGCAGATGGCGGAGCAGGGACGGGAGCTGCCCCCCGAGGCCGCGGGGTCCATGGGGATGATGCGCGGCTGCGCCATGGCCGCGGCCTTCGGCTTCCCGGTCCTCTTCTACTTCGGTGTGCCGCTCCTCTTCTGGGGCGCCTTCACCCTGCTCGGCGGCACCATCAATTACAAGACCAGCCTGGCGGTGGCGCTGCACGCCATGATGCCGGCGGCGGTGGGGGCGCTGCTCTCGATCCCGGTCCTCCTGGGACGGGCGGAGATCGGCCTCGAGGAGGCGCAGGCGGGGAGCGTCCTGGCCTCGAACCTCGCCCACTTCGCGCCCGACGGCGCCTCCCCCGTGCTCATCGCCCTGCTGTCGAGCGTCGACGTCTTCACCATCTGGATCGTCGTCCTGCTCATCCTCGGCTACCACCTCGCCGCCAAGGTGTCGAAGGCCAAGGCGGCAGCCACCGTCCTGGGGCTCTGGCTGGTGGCAATCCTCTTCAAGGTCGGCATGGCGGCTCTCCAGGGGGCGGGAGGGGGCGCGTGAAGAAGGTCCTGATCGTCGCCGGCGTCGTCCTCGTGCTCGGCGCCGTCGTCTTCGCCAGCATGCGCGGCAGCCGCGGCGAGAAGGGCAAGAAGGTCTACGCCGAGGAGGTCGAGCGCCGGGACATCTCGCGCCTGGTCAAGGCGAGCGGCGAGATCGATCCGCGCGAGAAGGTCAACATCTCGGCCCACGTCGTCGGCAAGATCGAGCGGCTGTACGTCGAGGAGGGCGACCGCATCGAGGCCGGGCGCCCGTTCCTCGACCTCGAGAAGGAGGCCTTCGTCGCCGAGCGCGACCAGTGGGCGGCGCAGGTGCGCAGCGCCCGCACCGCCGTGGCCCGCGCCGAGGTGGCGCTGGCCGACGCCCGCCGCAAGCTGGAGCGCGCCCGCACCCTCTCCGGCCAGGGCGTCGTGTCGCGCGAGCAGCTGGAGGCGGCGGAGCTCGAGGAGCGCTCCTTGCGCCTGCGCGTGCAGGAGGCGCGCGAGGCGGTACAGCAGACCGAGGCGCAGCTCAGCCGGGCGCGCGACGACTTGAGCAAGACCACGATCTACGCCCCGCTCTCCGGCCGGGTGATCAAGCTCTCGGCCGAGGAGGGGGAGGTGGTGGTCTCGGGGACGATGAACAACCCGGCCTCGGTCATCGGCACCATCGCCGACCTCTCCGAGATCCTGGCGCGGGTGGACGTGGACGAGACCGAGATCGTCTACGTGCGTCCCGGGCAGACCGCGAAGCTCAAGGTGGACGCCATCCCCGACCGCACCTACGCCGGCCGGGTGGTGGAGGTGGGGAGCTCCAGCACCACCAAGCCGCAGCAGCCGGACGTCACCTTCTTCGAGGTCAAGGTCCTCCTCGACAAACCGGACGAGTCGCTGCGCCCGGGGATGTCGGTGCGCGCCGAGATCGACACCGCGACCCACCAGGGCGCCCTGGTCATCCCGATCCAGGCGGTGGTGGACCGCCCGCCGCTCGACGCCGAGGGGGAGCCCGACGAGGACGCCGAGGAGATCAAGGTGGTCTTCGTGGTCGAGGACGGGAAGACGGCGCAGCGGCCGGTCACGACCGGCCTCTCCGACGAGACCCACGTCGAGATCCTCTCGGGGCTCAAGGCGGGCGAGCAGGTGATCGCCGGCCCCTACCGCAGCCTCCGCGACCTGCAACACGGCGACGCCGTCCGCATCAGCGAGACGAGCGAGGCGGCGGATCGGCGCGCCGGCCGCGATCGCGGCGAGGATGAGGACGAGGACGAAGGGGACGACGACTGATGGCCCTCATCGAGCTGCGAGACCTGCACAAGGTCTACGACATGGGGGCGGAGAAGGTGCACGCCCTCGACGGCGTCGACCTCGACGTCGAGCGCGGCGAGTACCTGGCGATCATGGGCTCCTCGGGCAGCGGCAAGTCGACCCTGATGAACCTCATCGGCTGCCTCGACACCCCGAGCGGAGGACACTATCGTTTGAACGGCGTGGCGGTCGAGGAGCTGGACGACGCCGCCCTCGCCGCCATCCGCAACCGCGAGATCGGCTTCGTCTTCCAGACCTTCAACCTGCTCGCCCGCACCGACGCCCTGCACAACGTCGAGCTGCCGCTGATCTACGCCGGCCTGCCGCGGGCCGAGCGGCGGGCTCGGGCGCAGCGGGCGCTGGAGAGGGTTGGCCTCGGCGACCGGATGACCCATCAGCCGAACGAGCTGTCCGGGGGGCAGCGGCAGCGGGTGGCGATCGCCCGCGCCCTGGTCAACGAGCCGTCGATCCTGCTCGCCGACGAGCCGACCGGCAACCTCGACTCGGCCACCTCGGGCGAGATCATGCAGCTCTTCGACGAGCTCCACGCGGCCGGCAACACCGTGTTGCTGGTCACCCACGAGACCGACATCGCGGCCCACTCCCACCGCCAGGTCGTGCTGCGCGACGGCAAGGTGCTCGCCGACCAGCCGACCAAGCGGGCGGCCTAGGGAGCGGAGCGATGGTCTTCTTCGAGAACTTCCGGGTCGCCTTCTCGGCGCTGCGCGCCAACAAGATGCGCTCGATCCTCACCGCCCTGGGGATCATCATCGGCGTGGCGGCGGTGGTGGCGGTGGTGTCGATCGTCCAGGGGCTGCAGTTCATGATCTCGCGGGAGCTCGAGGGGGTGGGCGCCACCTTCATCATCGTCGATCCCAAGTTCCCGCAAGTGCCGGGAATTGCGGCGCGCCAGGTCAAGCTCACCTGGGAGGACGGGCTGGCGATCCGCGAGCGGGTGCCGAGAGTGCGGTTCATCTGCCCGGTGCTCATCGGGCAGGAGACGGTCAAGTACCGCGACCGCCAGCACACGCCGGACTTCATCTTCGGCACCAACCAGGACTGGCCGGAGGTCGCCAACTACGGCGTCGAGCACGGGCGCTTCTTCTCGCGCATCGACCTCGAGGGGCGGAAGAAGGTGGCGGTGATCGGCTCCGACGTCGTCGAGGAGCTGAAGCTCGGCCGCGAGCCGCTGGGCAAGGAGATCTACATCGGCAAGTACCCGGCGACCATCATCGGCGTGATGGAGGACAAGGGGCAGGCGCTGGGGATGAACTACGACGACCTGGTGTACCTGCCGTTCGACTCGGCGGTGAGGCTCTTCGGGCGCCAGAGCGCCGATCTGGTGCGCCTCCGCCTGCACGCCGAGACCGCCTCCGACGTCGAGCAGGTCAAGGACCAGATCAAGGCCCTGCTGCGGCAGCGCCACAAGATTCCGGCCGACGAGCCCGACGACTTCCAGATCGCCACCCAGGACGAGATCCTGGAGACCACCGGGGCGATCCTGGGCGGGGTGACGGCGGTGGTCGGCGGGGTGGTGGGGATCGCCCTCCTGGTCGGCGGGATCGGCATCATGAACATCATGCTGGTCTCGGTCACCGAGCGGACGCGCGAGATCGGCACCCGCAAGGCGGTGGGGGCGCGGCGGCAGGACGTCCTGGTGCAGTTCCTGATCGAGGCGGTGACCCTGTCGCTCTTCGGGGGGATCGTGGGGCTCCTCCTCGGCTACGGCCTGGGGGTGGCGGCGACCGCGATGCTTCCCGGGGACTTCCCGCCGGCGCACGTCCCCTTCTGGGCGGTGGCCATCGCCTTCGGCTTCTCGACCCTGGTCGGCGTCTTCTTCGGCATCTACCCCGCGGCCAAGGCCGCCCGGCTGGACCCGATCGAGGCGCTGCGGTACGAGTAGGGGATCTCCTTCAGTCAACAGGGGTTAAATGGGGGCGCCGTGGCTGGGGCCGCGGTGCGAGACGCTCGGACCGCGATGTGAGACGTTGGGACTGCGGTACCAGGAGCTCGTACCCGGGTACCAGGCCCTCGTACCGCGGGACCGGGCGCTCGTGCCGCGGTACCAGGCGTCCGTACCGTGGTACCAGGCTCTCGTACCGTGGTACCAGGCCCTCGTACCGTGGTACTAGGCCCTCGTACCGCGGTACCAGCCGCTCGTACCGCGGTGCCCAGCGCTCGTACACCGGTACGAGGCTCTTGTCACGCGCCGCGCCGGCGTTTGGCGCGCTTGGGCTTCGGCGCGCCGCTGCCGGCGAGGGCGATGATCGGCGTCGAGTCGACGACCTGCCGCTCAGCCCAGGGCATTCGCGACGTCTCGATCGAGCTCGTTCGGGTCGTCGCTGAAGGGGGATACCTTGAACCGGTGGAGGACCTGTAGGAACTCCATCCGCGGAACGCCCGCCAGCTCCGCCGCCCGGCCGGTGGAGATCCGGCCCATCTCGAACAGCTTGACGGCCAGCAAGAGCCGGGCCTCGGCCTCGAATTCCTCCGGGGTCTCCTTGAGCGACACGAGGAGGTCGTCGGCGTAGGGGATCGTGAGGGTCCGCCGGTTCATGTCGGCGACCATGATAACCGCCGTACGAGGGGCGCATAATGGTGTCGATGGAGACGCGCCACCCCTTCGAGATCCTGACCGAGACGGGCTTCATCGGGTCCGGGCGGGGACCGGCCGATCTCTCCATGCGTTACAAGGAGGAGCTTCGCGCGCTCTTCGCCGCCAAGCATGATGATCGCTGACACCGGCTCTGGGTAGCGGCTCGGTGGGCGAGATGTCGGAGCTGGACCTCGGGACATTGCGGCAGGTGCCGGGGGATCTTCCGGCGGGTCCCCGGGATCTTGGATGAGGACCTCGGGAAGTGGGGGAGGTCCGGAAGACGTTCCGTCGGCGGCCGGGGATGTCTCGGCGGGTGCCGAGGGATGACCGCGCGGGCTCGGAGGATCTTGGGGTAGAGACCCGGGAGTGATCCGGCGCGGCTGCGGCATTTTCGCCCACGGCTCCGGGATTTCCCGCGGCGGTCGCGGAAACGCCCTTCTCGCCCCGTAAGTTGCTGAGCGGCTGAGGATTACCGGCCGGAGCGCGTCCGGCTGCGCCGGCTTCCGGGCGGCCGGGAGGATCGACGGCGGCAGTGCGGCGGAAAGAAGGGGCTGGTGCCGGAGGTGGGAGTCGAACCCACACGGGCGCAGGGCCCGGGGGATTTTGAGTCCCCTGCGTCTGCCATTCCGCCACTCCGGCCGGGGTGGGTGGGAGCGGGGATCGTAACCCGATCGCCGCCCGGGTGTCTTCCCGCGCCTTGACGCGACCCCAGAACTGGTGTATAAATAGGCGCGTAAAGGTAAGTCCACAAGCGACTTGCTGGCCGTACGCCAATCTACCCTCAGCAGACCTAGGGAGTCGGGAACGTGACATTCAAGGTCGGTCAGAAAGTGGTTTACCCCAACCACGGGGTGAGCGTGGTCGAGAAGATCGAGCCCACGAAGATGGACGGGACGGAGCAGACCTACTACCACCTGCGGCTGCTGTCCAACAACTCGAAGGTGATGATCCCCAAGACCAACCTCGACCTGGTTGGCCTGCGCCCGCTCTGCCTGTCGCGCGAGATCCGCATCCTCTTCGACATCCTCGAGGACGGCAACATCGATACCTACAAGGACTGGAAGGGGCGCTACAAGCAGAACCTCGACAAGATGAAGACCGGGCGGCTGCCCGAGGTCGCCGAGGTGCTCAAGAACCTGCGTCTCGTCTCGCAGCGCAAGAGCCTCTCCTTCCGCGAGAAGAAGATGTACGAGCGCGCCAAGTACTTCATCGTCAGTGAGGTGGCGCACGTCCGGGACATCCCCGAGCGGGAGTCGGAGGCGATGGTCGAGCAGGCCCTGACCTCCAGCCTCGAGAAGCGGCTGAGCGCCAAGGCGAGCTGACGAGCGTCCACCTCCCGCGCCGCGCGTGAACAAGGACAATCTGCTGTACGCCCTGGCGGGGCTGCTGCTGGGGTTCGTCTCGAGCTACCTGCTCTTCGAGGCGATGGCGGCCCGCCAGCCGCCGCGCCGCCCGCCGGGCATGGCGCTCCCCGGCGACGCGCCGGCCGCGGAGGCGGGAGCGCCCCCCGGGGCCGCGGCCGGGGCGCCGTCCCGCGGCGGGGAGGCCGGGGCCGCTGGCCAGCCGCCGATGGAGGAGATCCTCCGGCTGCGCGAGTACGTCGCCGCCAACCCGAACGACGCCGACGCCGTCATCCGCCTCGCCAACCTCAACTTCGACATCCAGAGCTGGGCGCGGGCGCGCGAGCTGTACGAGCAGTACCTGAAGCTCCGCCCCGGCGAGCCCGACGTCCTCTCGGACCTCGGCGTCACCTACTTCGAGATGGGCGACGCGCAGGGCGCGGTGGCTCTCTTCGACCGCGCCCAGGAGCTGAGCCCCGATCACTGGCAGTCGCGCTTCAACGAGGTCTTCGTCCGCGCCGCGGTCAACGACTACGCCGGCGCCGAGGCGGTGATCGGCGAGCTCCAACGGCTGCAGCCGGACAACCCGGACGTCGCTCGCCTCGCCGCCGAGGTGGCGCGGCGCAAGGCGGGTTGATCTCGCCGCTCTACGCCGAGGTCGCCCTCCCCCTCCCGCTCCCCGGCCCGCTCACCTACGAGGTCCCCGACGCCTTCGCGCCGCTCGCTCGCCCGGGCGTGCGGGCGCGGGTGCAGGTCGGCCGCCGCCGGCTGGTCGGGGTCGTCGTGGCGGTCCACGCCGAGCGCCCCGCAGGCATCGAGCTGCGGCCGCTCGAGGAGGTCGTCGACCTCGAGCCGGTGCTCGGGCCGGAGCTGCTCGAGCTGGCCCGTTTCGTCGCCGGCTACTACCTGGCGCCGCCGGGGGAGGTCTTCCGCGCCATGCTGCCGCCGGACCTGCCGCCCTGGGGCGACCGGCGGGTCTGGCTGACCGACGCCGGGGCGCTGGCGCCCCCGCGCTCGCCGGCGGAGGCGGCGGTCGTCGAGGCGCTGCGCGGCGGCGGGCGGACGAGCGCCGCCGCGCTGCAGGCGCGGCTCGGGCGGTCCGATCTCGGGGAGGTGCTGGAGGGCCTGGCGGCCTCCGGGCGGATCGGCCGCGAGGAGCGCGAGCGGCGCGGCGCCCGCTACGTCACCGCGGTCGAGCTGCCGCCCGGCGACCGGCAGGCGCAGCTCGCGGCCTGCGGGCGCTCGCCGGCCGGCCGCGCGGCGGTCGAGTACCTGGCGGCGATCGGCCGGCCGGCGACGATCGCGGAGGTGAGCGCCGCCGCCGGCGCCAGCCCGGCCGTCGTCCGCCGGCTGGCGCAGCGCGGGGTCCTCCGCCAGTTCACGCAGGTCGAGAAGCTGGCGCTCGACCGCCACATGCTGGACGGGACGGCCGGGCAGGCGACGATCCGCCTCCGCCCCGACCAGGAAGAGGCGCTGGCGGCGCTCCAGGGCGCGCTCGCGTCACGCCGCTACGCACCGTTCCTGCTCCACGGCATGACCGGCTCCGGCAAGACCGAGGTCTACCTGCGGGCCGTCGAGGCGGCGCTCGCGGCCGGCCGCACCGCCCTCCTGCTGGTGCCGGAGATCGCCCTGGTGCCGGCGCTGGCGCGGGCGGTCGAGCAGCGCTTCGGCGAGCGGCTGGCGATTCTCCACTCGGGGCTCGGCGGCCCCGAGCGGCAGCAGGAGTGGGAGCGGGTGCGGCGCGGCGAGGCGCGGGTGGTGCTCGGGCCGCGCTCGGCGCTCTTCGCGCCGCTCGCCGACCTCGGCCTGCTGGTCGTCGACGAGGAGCAGGACCCGGCCTACAAGCAGGAGAGCGTGCCGCGCTATCAGGGGCGGGACGTGGCGCTGGTGCGCGGGAAGGCGGCGAAGGCGGTGACGCTCCTGGTCTCGGCCACGCCGAGCCTGGAGAGCCGGCACAACGCCGAGCGCGGCAAGCTCGGGCTCCTCCGGCTCACCGAGCGGGTGGGGGAGGGGGGCGTGCCCGAGGGGGTGCTGGTCGACCTGCGCGGCCTCGTCCCGCGCCGGCCGGGGGAGATCTACTTCTCGGAGCGCCTCCGCGAGGAGATCGCCGCGGCGCTCGCCGGCGACGGGCAGGTCATCCTGCTGCGCAACCGGCGCGGCTACTCGCCGCTCCTCCTCTGCCGCGCCTGCGGCGAGGACTTGCGCTGCGACCAGTGCGGCCTGCCGCGCACCTTCCACCGCCGCGCCGGCCGCCTGCTCTGCCACTACTGCGGCTCGACCCTCGCCGTCCCGACCCGCTGCCCGACCTGCGGCGAGGCGGCGCTCGAGCCGATCGGCGCCGGCACCGAGCGGGTGGAGGAGACCTTCGCCGAGCTCTTCCCCGGCGTGCCGCTCGACGTCCTCGACCGCGACACCGCCCGCCGCCCGGGCGGCCCGGCGGCGATCCTCGAGCGCTTCGCGCGCGGCGAGGTGCGCGTCCTCGTCGGCACCCAGATGGTGTCGAAGGGGCACCACTTCCCGGCGGTGGCGCTGACCGCGGTGCTCGCGGCCGACACCTACTTGGGCTTCCCCGACTTCCGCGCCGTCGAGCGCACCTACAACCTGCTGGTGCAGCTCGCCGGCCGCGCCGGGCGCGGCGACCGGCCGGGGAAGGTGGTGATCCAGACCTTCCACCCCGAGCACTACGCCATCCAGGCGGCGCTGGCGGGGGACGACGCGGCGTTCGCCCGCGAGGAGCTGCGCTTCCGCCGCGTCTTCCACTATCCGCCGTTCAGCCGCATGGTCCAGCTCCTGGTCGAGGACCGCAACCGCGCCAAGGCCGAGGCGCGGATCGACGAGCTGGCGGCGCGGCTCGCGGCGCATCCGCTGGCGCGGTCGGTGCGGGTGACCGGGCCGGCCCCGGCGCCGCTCGAGCGCCTGCGCGGCCTCTGGCGCTTCCAGCTCCTCCTGCGCTCCGCCGCCGTGCGCGACCTGCACCGCCTCCTCGCCGCTGTTTTGCCGCCGCCGCCGCACAAGGGGCTGGTGGTGGACGTGGACCCGCAGCAACTGCTCTAAGGCTCACCGCGTAACGGAACGTCCGCCGCCGGCGCCCATCACTCCGCGCTGGGGGTCGCCCGGGGTCCATGACGGACCCGACGCGGACGCGCCCCCGAGGAAGGGACCATGGACGACAAGAGAGGTTCGGAGGAGCTCCGCCGGCGGTTCGACCAGCCGGTGGAGCTGAGTGCGGAGCAGCTCAAGCACCTGGTGGCCTCGGCCGAGACCGCCGCGGGCAAGATCCTCAACTGGGAGATCTACGGCAAGCCCGGCATCGATCGGCTCAAGGCGAGCTTTTCGATCGCCCCCGACAAGCTGACGACCTTCGTCGAGCAGCTCGTCGCCAACCGGGCGCGCTTCGGCTGGGAGGTCTTCCCGGAAGGCGTGCCGCCGTTCATCGACCAGTTCCGGGTCGATCTCAAGCAAGGGTTCTAGGCCAGGGAGGCGGCGATGGGACCCACCGGACGCTCGCGAGTCGTGCAGATCCACCCCACGCGGCGTTGCAACCTGCGCTGCCTGCACTGCTACTCCTCGTCCGGTCCCGAGGAGCGCGGCGAGCTGCCGGCCGCGCTCCTCGGCGACGCCCTGGAGGCGGCAGCCGCGGAGGGCTACACGACGGCCAGCGTCTCCGGCGGCGAGCCGCTGCTCTACCGGCCGCTGCGCGAGGTGCTGGAGCGCGCCCGCGCGGCCGGCCTCGGCACCACCGTCACCAGCAACGGCATGCTGCTCGACGAGCGGCGCCTGGCGACGCTGGCCGGCTGCGTCGACGTGCTGGCGATCAGCCTCGACGGCGTGCCGGCGACGCACGACCGCATGCGCTGCGACCCGCGCGCCTTCTCGACGATGGCCGCGCGCCTCGACGGAGTGCGGCGCTCGGGGATCCCCTTCGGCTTCATCTTCACCCTGACCCTGCACAACCTGCACGAGCTGGAGTGGGTCGCGGGCTTCGCCCTCGAGCAGGGGGCGGCGCTGCTGCAGATCCACCCGCTGGAGGAGGCCGGCCGGGCGCGCGAGCGGCTCGCCGGCAAGCGCCCCGACGACACCGAGTGCTCCTACGCCTTCCTGGTCGCCGCCCAGCTCCAGGAGTCGCTGGGCGACCGCCTGCACGTCCAGCTCGACTTGATCAGCCGCCGCTACGTGCTGGCGAGCCCGGGCTGCTTCTTCGCCGAGGGGGTCACGACCTGCGACGCGGACCAGCCGCTCGCGGAGCTGGTCTCGCCGCTGGTCATCGAGGCCGACGGCACGGTGGTGCCGCTGGAGTACGGACTGGCCCGCGCCTACGTCCTGGGCAACCTCCATCAGGCGCCGCTGGCCGAGCTGGCCGCCGCCTGGCGGCGTGACACCTACCCGGCCTTCCGCCGGCTCTGCCGGGCCGCCTGGGAGGACGTCGAAGCCGACGCGGCCGCGCCGCTCGCCAACTGGTACGAGCGGGTGCAGAAGGCGGGGGAGGCGAGCCTGGCGTCCGCCGCCGGTTGACGGCCCCCGGGGCGCTTGTTACGGTGCCCTCCCCATGGCGACGCAAGAGGTGTCCTTCGAGGAGCCGCTCACCGAGCTGCGGCGGAGGATCGAGGAGCTGGAAGGGTACCCGGCGGGGAGCGGCTACGAGAAGGAGCTGGAGCGGCTGCGCGGCAGCCTGCGCAAGCAGACGGCCGAGGTCTTCGGCGGCCTTTCGCGCTGGCAGAAGACCCTGGTCGCCCGCCACCAGGACCGTCCTTACACCCTCGACTACGTCAGCCACCTGATGGAGGACTGGGTGGAGCTGCACGGCGACCGCGGCTACGCCGACGACGCCGCGATCGTCTCCGGCTTCGCCACCTTCCGCGGCCGCAGCGTCGCGGTCATCGGCCACCAGAAGGGCCGGGACACCAAGGAGCGCATCCTGCGCAACTTCGGCCAGCCGCGCCCGGAAGGCTACCGCAAGGCGCTGCGGGTGATGAAGCTGGCCGAGAAGTTCGGGCGGCCGGTGCTCACCTTCATCGACACCGCCGGCGCCTATCCGGGGATCGACGCCGAGGAGCGCGGCCAAGCCGAGGCGATCGCCCACAATCTGATCGAAATGGCCTCGCTGCGGGTGCCGATCGTCGTCACCATCACCGGCGAGGGGGGGAGCGGCGGCGCGCTGGCGCTCGGCATCGGCGACCGGGTCTACATCCTGGAGTACGCCACCTACTCGGTGATCTCGCCCGAGGGGTGCGCGGCGATCCTCTGGAAAGACCAGGAGCGGAAAGCCGAGGCCGCCGAGGCGATGCGCTTGACCGCCCCCGACCTCCAGGCGCTGCGCGTCGTCGACGGCATCATCCCCGAGCCGATGGGCGGCGCCCACACCGACCCGGCCGAGACCTGCCGGCGGGTGGGCGAGACGGTCCACGCCGCCCTCTCCGAGCTGGAGCGCAAGGAGGTCGGCCAGCTCCTCGAGGAGCGCTACCGGAAGTTCCGCCAGCTCGGCGTCTTCGAAGAGAGCTAGGTTGAGGCCCACCCGCCCCGAGTGGCGCGCCGCCGAGGTGCCGCCGGCGGCGGAGGTTCTCGTGCGCGAGGGCGTGCCGGCCGAGCTCGCTCCGCTCCTGGCGCGGCGCGGGGTCGCCGACGGCGCCGCCGCCCGCGCCTTCCTCACGCCCTCGCTCGACCAGCTCCACGACCCTTTCGGCCTCGCCGGGATGGAGGCGGCGGTGGCGCGCTTGCTCCTGGCGCGCGAGCGCGGCGAAGCCGTCGCCGTCGTCGGCGACTACGACGTGGACGGCGTCACCGCCACCGCGCTCCTCCTGGCGGTGCTGCGCGCCTGCGGCGTCGCCGCGCAGCCGGTCCTGCCGCACCGCATGCGCGAGGGGTACGGCTTCCAGCCGGTACACGTCGAGCGGGCCGTGGAGCTGGGGTGCCGGGTGGTGCTCACCGCCGACTGCGGCACCGCGGCCGGCGAGGCGGTCGAGCGGGCGCGCGCCGCCGGGCTCGACGTCCTGATCACCGACCACCACCTGCCGGGGGCGCCGCTGCCGGAAGGCGCGGTGGTCGTCAACCCGCGGCAGCCGGGCTGCGATTACCCCTTCGCGGAGCTGTGCGGGGTCGGGCTGGCGCTCAAACTGGCGCTCGCCTTCGCCGGCCGCTGCGGGCGCTCGCTCGACCTGCCGCCGCTGCTGCGCATCGCCTGTCTCGGCACGATCGCCGACCTGGTGCCGCTGACCGGCGAAAACCGGGTGATCGCGGCGCTCGGGCTGGCGGCGCTGCGCGACGTCCGCTCGGCGGGGCTCAAGGCGCTGATCGCGCGGGCGGGCCTCAAGCCGCCCTTCGCCGCCGCCGACGTCGCCTACCGGCTCGGGCCGCGGCTCAACGCCGCCGGCCGGCTGGACAGCGCCGACCGGGCGCTCGAGCTGCTGCTGACGCGCGACGCCAAGCGGGCGGCCGAGCTGGCCGAGGAGCTGGAGACGCGCAACCGGGAGCGCCAGGGGGAGGAGGCGCGCGCCGTCGCCGAGGCGCGGCGGCAGAGCGAGGAGCGGGGAGCGCTGCCGCCGATCCTGGTGGCCTGGAGCGAAGGGTGGCACCGCGGGGTGGTCGGGGTGGCGGCCGGGCGGCTCGCCCAGGAGCTCTGCCGGCCGGCGCTCCTCCTCGCCGTGGCCGACGGCGTGGCTACCGGCTCGGGCCGCAGCGTGCCGGGGATCGCCCTCCACGCCTTCCTCGAGCGCTGGCGCGACCGGCTGGAGCGCTTCGGCGGCCACGCGCAGGCGGTGGGGTTGACGGTGCGCGGCGACCGGCTGCCGGAGCTGGCGCGGGAGTGGGAGGAGGCGGCCGCCGAGTGGCCGGAGGCGACGCGGACGCCGCGGCTGGAGTACGAGCTGGAGGCGGCGCCGGCGGAGCTCACTCCCGGGCTGCTGAAGAAGCTGCAACGCCTCGAGCCCCACGGGCAGGGCAACCCGCGGCCGCTCCTGCGCACCGGCCCGTTGCGGCTGGACCTGCCGCCGCGCCGCTTCGGCAACGGCCACCTCTCCGCCCGCGCGCGCGGCGGCGACGGCGCGGTGGTCTTCCTCCTCGGTTGGGGTTGGGAGGAGCGCGCCGCCGAGCTCGAGGCGCCGTTCGAGGCCCTCGGCCACCTCGAAGCCGATACCTTCCTGGGCGGCGTCGTGCTGCGGCTCGCGGACGTGCGCCCGGCTTGAGGGGGGCCGGGGCTCTACAATCCCGCCATGGCGCCCGCGCCCCGCCGCCCGCCGCTGCGGGCCCTCCGCCGTCTGCTGCTCGCCGCCCTCGTGGTCGTGGTGGGCGGCGTCGTGGCGCTCTTCCTCTTCGGCCGCTCGGGACGGCGGGGGGTGCAGGCGCCGGCGCTCGACCCGGTCGGGGAAACCGCCGCCGGCGAAGACGTCACCCTGATCGGCGAGGACTTCGACTACACCTACACCGAGGGGAAGCGCCCGCTCTTCCGCATCCGCGGCGACAGCATCCGCGCCGACCGCCAGGAGACGTTGTACCTGGACGGCGTCGGCCTCACGCTCTACGACGAGGAGGGGCAGGCCTACGAGGTGCAGAGCCGCGAGGCGAGCTTCAACCGGACGCAGAACGAGGGCCGCCTGCGCGGCCGGGTCTTCCTGCGCGGCCCGCACGGCCTCGAGCTGCGGACGCCGGTCCTGCAGCTCCGCGACAAGGGGCGGCTGCTGGTGAGCACCCGGCCGGTCGAGCTGCGCTACGGCGGCGCCTACGTCGCCGAGGCGGCCCGCATCCGCGTGCACCTGCCGCAGGAGGTCTTCGTGCTGGCCGGCAACGTCACCGTCCGCGGCGCGCCGAGCGCCGAGGCGGGTTTGGAGGCGCCGGTCTTCCTGCGCGCCGGGCAGATCCTCTACGACCGCAACCGCCGCCTCCTGCGCTGCGAGCGGAAGGTCTTCATGCAGCGCGGCGAGGACGAGGTGCAGGCCGAAAAGGTGAACGCCTACCTGGCGCAGGACGAGCGCTCGCTCGTCTTCCTGCGCGCTCTCTGGCAGCTCGCCGGGCGCTCGGTCTCGACCCGCGCCGGCACCGCGCCGACCCGCCTCCGCTTCACCGGCAACGACCTTTCCGTCCTCTTCCAGCCGTCGGCGCCCGGCCAGTCCGGGAGCGGCGTGGCGGCCAACCACGTCGAGCTGAGCGCCCCGGCGCGCCAGCCGGTGCTGGTCGAGACGACCGGTGCCGACGGCGTGGTCCGCACGCTGCGGGCGC
>DASWHY010000404.1:0-8006 GCA_036397955.1 Thermoanaerobaculia bacterium
TTGTCCACCCGCAGCCCGGCCCGCTCGGCGAGCGCCGCCGCCGGCCGCACGCCGATGCCGGCCACCACGAGGTCGGCGGGCAGGCTCTCGCCGCTCTGCAGGGTGACGTCGGCCTCGCCGATGGCGGCGGCGGTCTGGCCGAGCCGGAAGCGCACGCCTTTCTCCTCGTGCAGCCCGCGCACGAAGTCGCCCAACTCGGCCCCCAGGACGCGCTCGAGCGGCCGTTGGTCCGGCGCCACCACGACCACCTCGAGCCCGCGCGTGCGCAGCGACGCGGCGACCTCGAGGCCGATGAAGCTGGCGCCGAGGACGACGGCGCGGCGCGCCGCCCGGGCGCGGGCGACGATCGCCCGCGAGTCGGCGAGCGAGCGGAGGTAGAGGAGCCGCTCGGCGCCCGGGAGGTCCAGGCGCACCGGCTCGGCGCCGAGGGCGAGAAGCAGCCCGTCGAAGGCGAGGGCCTCGCCGCCGGCGAGCTGCAGCCGCCGGCCCTCGACGTCGAGCGCGACGATCTCGCGGCCGAGCCGCAGCTCGATCTCCTGCTCGGCGTAGAACTCCCGCGGGCGGAGCGGGATCCATTCCTCGGGGGCAGTGCCCGCGAGGTAGTCCTTCGACAGGTTGGGGCGGTCGTAGGGGACGTCCTCTTCGCGCCCCACCAGCACGATGCGGCCGCCGTACCCCTCGCGGCGCAGCATCTCGGCGGCGGCGTTGCCCGCCCCGCCGGCGCCGGCGATGACGATCGACGGCGGTCCGCCCGGCCGCCGCGGGCGCGGCGGCGGCGGCAGCCTCTCGCCGACACGGACCCGGTCTCCCTCGCGGATCACCGCGTAGCGCGGCAGGTCGTTGAGGGCCGGCGCGCCGAGCGCCTCGCCGGTGCGGACGGCGAAGCAGGCGTGGTGCCATGGGCAGCGCAGCGTCTCGCCGGCCAGGAGCCCGTCGGCGAGCGGCGCGCCGTAGTGCGTGCAGTGCGCGCCGAGCGCGAAGACCTCCTCGCCGCGGCGCGCGAGGAGCACCGGCTCGCCGTGCGCGTGCCCTTGAAGCAGCGCGCCGTCCGCCAGCTCGGCGAGCGCGATGCCCGACGCGAGATCGGGTCCGGAGAGCTCCTGCGCTCCACTCATGACAGCCTCTCCGAGGCGGCTGGGTCAGGCCGCGACGGCGGCTACGACCCGGCGCAGGGCCGCGTCCACTTCCGCCGCCACCTCCGCCAGCGCCGGGCTCGGGATCAGCGCCAGCGCCGCGCGCGGGTTCATCGCCCGCACGACGGTGCGGCCGTCCTCGACCGACACCGTGACGTTGCAGGGGAGGAGGACGCCGGCCTCCGGAGCCGCGGTGAGGGCGCGGTGCGCCGAGGGCGGGTGGCAGGCGCCGAGGATCAGGTAGGGATCGCGCTCGACGCCGAGCTTGCTCTTGAGGGTGGCCTGGACGTCGATCTCGGTGAGGACGCCGAACCCCTCCGCCGCCAGCGCCGCGCGGCAGCGCGCGACGGCCTCGGCGAAGGAGTGGGGGGTCTCGGTCGTGTAGGCGACGGGGCTCTCGGTCATCGGCATCGGAAGGCGAAAAGCCTACCAGAATCGCGACACCTCAGCGGCGGCGCGGCGCGGCTTCTTGACCATCCACCGGCTTGCGCAGCAGGACGTGGCGGTAGGGGCCGCGGGCCGGGTCGTCGCGCTCGACGGCGAGCGGGGCGCCGGCGGCGGCGAGGATCTCCCCCAACCGGCGGTTGGTGCTGGTGAAGACGAGGTCGAGCGCGGCCAGGGCGGCGCGGCGCAGCGGGCCGGGGCGCCGCCCCTCGGGGAGGAACTTGTCGAAGACGGCGATCCGCCCGCCGGGGCGGAGGACCCGCGCCGCCTCGGCCAGGCAGCGCGCGGGGTCGCGGAAGACCTCCAGCACCATGTGCAGGATCGCGGCGTCGAAGGAGCCGTCGGGGAGCTCGAGGTCGTGGGCGTCCATCACCCGCAGGTCGATGCCGGGGCGGGCCCGCTCGCGCGCCTGCTCGAGCATCGCCGGGGTGAGGTCGGTCGCCACCACTTCGACGTCGGCGGGCAGGTAGGGGAGGTCGGCGCCGGTGCCGGCGCCGATCACCAGGACGCGCTCGCCGGGGCGCAGCCCGAGGAGCTCGATCGAGCGGCGGCGCTCGGCGTGGAACTTGGTGACGCGGTCGTAGAGCGGCGCCTGGAGGGTGTAGCGGAAGCGGTACCAGGCGTTGCTTGCCACGCGCGGAGTCTATCCGCGGCCTCGAAGGGAGAACTCGCTTTACGCGGCGGGAAGCCCCTGCCAGAAGAGCGTGGCCTGCGCGAAGGGATCGAGCGGCGCCTGCTCCATCTCTTCCAACCGGCGGCGGGCGAGGCCGGCGCGCTCGCTTCCCAGGCGGCGCACCAGCGCCAACGCCGCGGCGGCCTCGGCGCGGCGGAAGCCGCAGAGGTGCGGCGAGGCGCCCCAGCCCGGCTCCGCCCGCTCCCCCACCGGCGGCGCGGCGAGCTCGGCGCTCCACCCGCAGGCGCGGCGGGCCCAGCACTCGGCACAGTCGGCGAGCCGTGGGTCGCCGGCGGGCAGCGGCTCCGCGGCACGGGCGGAAACAACCGGCAGGACGGCCGCGGCGCCCGGGCGCGCCGTGGGGTGCGTGCCGCGGGCGCGGTAGGCGCCGCCCGCCGCGGCGCTCCGCAGCAGCCGGCGGGCGACCGAAGTGAGCGGCTGGAGGTCGAGCGGTGAGCGGTCCCGCTCCAGCTCCCCCGCGAACCGCTCCGCCAGCGCTAGAAGGTCGTCGCTATAGGCGGCGAGGTCCCGCGCGCACGGCCCGTCCGGATGGACGCCGAGCGGCGTGACGTCGAGGTGCGAGACGCCGAGCCGCGCGGCCCAGCGGGCGAGGCTGCGCAGCCGCGCTCCCGGCCCGAGCACCGCCTGGAAGGTGAGCCGTCCGGGGATGACCGCGAGCACCCGCCGCACGGCCTCCTCCGCCGCCCGCCAGCCCGCCGCAGGTGCGGCGTTGACCGCGCGCGCCTCGCCGGCCAGCCGCAGACGAAGCGGGGTCCCGGCGAGGTAGCGGACGATGCCGGCGCTGAACGCCGGCGCCGCCAGCGCCAGCTCCTGCAGCGTCTCGAGCCCGCTCTCGTGGGCCCGCCGCTCGGCCTCGAGCATCGCCCGCTCGAGCGCCGAGACGGTCGGGAAGGCGCCGCCGCAGGCGAGATGGAGCACCACTCGCCCCGCCCCCGCCGCCACCGCCGCGTCGAAGACCGCGTCGAGGGCGCCGGCGAGCAGCTCCTCCTCCGCCGCCAGGTCCACGCGCGCGTGGAGCTCCCCGTCCAAGAGCAGGCGGCCGGCGGGCGCGCGCCCTGCCGTTTCCGCGGTCTCCGCCGCCGCCGGCGCGGCGGACGCGGTCTCCGAGGTGATCAGCCCGGCGCTCACCAGCCAGTGGATGAGCGGCTCGTCGAAGTCGCCGCACTCGAGCGCCGCGGCGAGGTGGAGGCCCAGCTCCTCCGGCACGTCCACCTCCGCCGCCCGCTCGAGGTCGAAGACGCGCCGGCAGGAGCCATCGGGGTCGACGAGCGGCCGCAGCGGCCGGAGGCGCAAGGTCCCGGGGAGGGGGATCGAAGCGGTATCCATCGACGGCAGGGTCCAAGTACAACCGTTGCCGCTGGGGGGCAAAGGGGGACAGCCGGCCGAGAAGTCGTCTATGGCGAAGCGTCTATCGGGGCGCGACTTCGGGGCGCAGCCAGCGGTCCAGCCAGGCGAGGACGGTCTCGTGCCAGAGCAGCGAGCTGGCGGGGCGGAGGGTCCAGTGCCCTTCGTTCGGAGTCGCCAGGAGCTGGCTCGGCACCCCCCGCCGTTGCAGCGCCGTGAACGTGGCCAGCGCCTGGTCGTCGGGGACGCGGTAGTCCAGCCCGCCGTGGAGGACGAGCATCGGGGTCTTCCAGCGGTGCACGTGGTGGACCGGGTTGTGCCGCTCGTAGCTCTCCGGCGCCTTCCAATAAGGTCCGCCGAGCTCCCACTCGGGGAGCCACAGCTCCTCGGTGGTCAGGGAGAACAGCCGCAGGTCGAAGATGCCGCCATGGTTGACCAGGCAGTGGAAGCGATCCGGCCGCTGGCCGGCGATCCAGTTGACCAGGTAGCCCCCGTACGAGGCCCCCAGCGCGCAGACCCGCTCGCCGTCGAGCCAGGGGTAGCGCGCGACCGCGTCCGCGACCCCGCGCTCGATGTCCGCCAGGGGCTTCCCTCCCCAGTCGTCGCGGACGGAGTCGGCAAAGGCCTGGCCGTAGCCGGCGGAGCCGTGGAAGTCGATGGCCAGCGCCGCGTAGCCGGCGCCGGCGTAGATCTGCGAGCTCCAGAGGTAGCGGAAGTCGCTGCCGAAGCTGCTCTGCGGGCCGCCGTGGAGGAGGAGGACCAGCGGGTAGCGGCGGCGCGGGTCGAGGCCGGCGGGTTGGACCATCCAGGCGTGGACCGGCTCGCCGTTCCAGCCGGCGAAGCGGAGCTGCTCGGCCTCGCCCAGCCGCACGCCGGCGAGCCGCTCCCGGTTCATCGCGGTGAGCCGCCGCGGGTCGGTGCCGTCGGGGCGGACCGACCAGAGCTCGGCCGGCTCCTCCAGGCTCTCGCGGGTGAAGACGACCCGGTCGCGGCCGGCTCTGGGAGCGCGGATCGTGCCGTCGCCGGTCAGCGCCCGCACGGCGCCCGACGCCACGTCGAGCGCGAAGAGCCGCAGCTCGCCGAGATCGGGAGCGGTGGCATAGAGAGTGGCGCCGTCCGGCGAGAAGGCGATCTCGGAGGGGGAGCGGTCCCAGCCCGCGGCGAGGAGGCGCGGCGCCCCGCCCGCCAGCGGCAGCAGGACCACCCGAAAGCGGTCGGCCTCGTAACCCGGCCGCGCCATCGCCAGGTAGGCCAGGGTGCGCCCGTCGGGCGAGAAGAGCGGCTGGGCGTCCCAGGCCGGGTTGGCGGCGGTCAGCTCGCGCGGCGGCGCCGAGCCGTCGGCGGGGACGAGGTAGATGTCGAAGTCGGTCGACCAGGCTTCCGCGGCGCCGGCCAGCTTGGCGGAGAAAGCGAGGTGGCGGCCGTCCGGCGAGAAGGCCACCTCCTCCATGCCGCCGAAGGGGGGGGCCGGCACGTCGGCGTCGAGGCCGCGGGTGACGGCCGCCGGCTCGCCCCCGGCCACCGGCACGACGAAGAGGTGCGATCGCAGCCCGTCCTCCCAGGCGTTCCAGTGGCGGACGAAGAGCCGCTCGTAGAGCCGCCCCTGCGCCTGCCGCGCCTCCCCCGCCGCGAGGCGCGCCGCGGTGCAGGCGAGGTCCGGGCAGTCGGGGAAGACGTCCACCGCGAGGGCCAAGCGCGAGCCGTCCGGCGCCAGGCGGAAACCCGTGACGCCGAGCGGCAAGTGCGTCACCTGGACCGGCTCGCCGCCGCCGGCCGCCACCCGCCAGACCTGCGAGCTGCCGGAGCGCGGCGAGAGGAAGTAGACCGCCGCGCCGTCCGGCGCCCAGGCCGAGCTGGTGTCGTTCTCCGCGTGGTCGGTGAGGCGGCGGAGCCCGGAGCCATCGCTCCCCACCAGCCAGAGGTCGTGGCGGGCGCGGTTGACGTCGCGGTCGGCGGTGCGGACCGTGAAGGCGACGGTGCGCTCGTCGGGCGAGAGCGCCGGCTCGGAGAGGCGGGCGAGCGCCAGCAGGTCGTCGATGGTGAAGGGGTGCGGTACCGGCATGGCGGGCACGGCGGGCGCCGCGGGCGCCGCGGCCGCGGCCAGCGCGAGGAGGAGCGCCGGCGTCAGCGTGGCGCGCTCCCGGCGCCACCAACCGGGCCCGGGCTCCTGAGCCAGCGGTCGAGCCAGGCCAGGATCGTGTCCTGCCAGAGCGCGTAGTTGGCGGGCTTGAGCACCCAGTGGTTCTCGTTCGGCAGGTTGAGGAACTGGCTCGGGATCCCCCGCCGCTGGAGCGCGGTGAAGGCGGCGATCCCCTGCGTCTCCGGGACGCGGTAGTCGAGGGCGCAGTGGATCACCAGCATCGGCGTGCGCCAGCTCTCGACGTGGTGCACGGGGTTGTGCTTCTCGTACCCTTCCGCGTTCTGCCAGTACGGGCCGCCGAACTCCCACTCCGGGAACCAAAGCTCCTCGGTCGCGTAGTACTGCATCCGCTGGTCGAAGGTGCCGTCGTGGCTGACCAGGCAGTCGAAGCGGTCGGGCCAGCGGCCGGCGATCCAGTTGACCATGTAGCCGCCGAAGGAGGCGCCGAGGGCGCAGACCCGCTCGCCGTCCATCCAGGAGTAGCGCGCGAGCGCCGCCGCCAGCCCCTTCTGCAGGTCCTCCAGAGGTTTCCCTCCCCAGTCCCCGCGGATCGAGTCGGTGAAGGCCTGGCCGTAGCCGGTCGAGCCGTGGAAGTCGACGAGCACCGCGGCGTAGCCGGCGCCGGCGTAGACCTCGGGGTTCCAGCGGTAGTGGAAGTGGTCGCTCGAGGAGCCCTGCGGCCCGCCGTGGATGATGAAGGCGACCGGCGCCCTGCCGCCGGCGGGGAGGCCGGGCGGCTTCACCACCCAGGCGTGGACCTCCTCGCCGTTCCAGCCGGGAAAAGAGAACTGCTCGGGATCGCCGAAGGCGACGCCGGAGAGCTCGTCCTCGTTGACGCGGGTGAGCTGGCGGAGGTCGGTGCCGTCGGCCCGCACCGAGAAGAGCTCGGCGGGCGAGCGCAGGTGCTCGAGGGTGAACGTGACCCGGTCCCCGGCCACGCCGAGGCCGTGCACGGTGCCGCCGGGGACGAGCTTCCGCACCGCGCCGGTCGCCAGGTCGATGGCGAAGAGCGACTGGCGCCCGCCGTCGAGCGCGGCGGCGTAAAGGGTCGCGCCGTCGGGCGCGAGGCGGATCTCCCCGGGCGAGCGGTCCCACGCCTCGGCGACGACGCGCGGCGCGCCGCCGTCGAGCGGGCGCAGGGTGACGCGGTAGCGGTCCGACTCGTAGCCCGGGCGCTGCATCGCCAGGTAGACCAGCGTGCGGCCGTCCGGAGTGACGAGCGGCTGGGTGTCCCAGGCCGGGTTGTCGTCGGTCAGGTTGCGCGGCGGGCGCGAGCCGTCGGTCGGCACGAGATAGAGGTCGAAGTCGGTGGACCAGGGCTCCTCGCGGCCGGCGACGCGGGCGGCGAAGACGACGCTCCGGCCGTCCGGCGTGAAGGTGAACTCCTCGCTGCCGCCGAAGGGTGGCGCCGGCACGTCGCCGTCGAGGCCGCGCGTCAGGTCGAACGGCTCGCCGCCGCCGGCCACCGGCAGGACGAAGAGGTGCGAGCGGAGCCCGTCCTCCCAGGTGTCCCAGTGGCGCACGAAGAGTCGCTCGTAGAGTCGCCCCTTGGCCTGTCGCTGCTCGCGCTCGGCGTTGCGTTCGACGGTGCAGGCGAGCGTCGGGCAGTCAGGGTGGACCTCCATCGTCACCGCCAGCGTCTTGCCGTCCGGCGAGAGGAGGAAGTTGCCGGCGTCGAGCGGCAGCTTCGTCACCTGCTCGGGCTCGCCGCCGTCCGTCGCCACCCGCCAGACCTGCGAGCTGCCCGCGGCGGGCGAGAGGAAGTAGACCGATCGCCCGTCCGGCGACCAGGCGGGGCTACTCTCGTTCCCCTCGTGCGCCGTGAGCCGCCGCAGGCCCGAGCCGTCGCCGCCGACGATCCAGAGGTCGGCGCGGTACTTGTCGGCGGCGCGGTCGAGCGTGCGCACGGCGAAGACCACCCGGTCGCCGGCGGGAGACGGCTTCGGCTCCGCGAGCCGTTGCATCGCCAGCAGGTCCTGCGGCCCGAAGGGGTGCGGCGCCGCGGCGCCGTTGGCCAGAGCGGGGACGGCTCCGAGGAGGAAGCCGAGGACCGTTGCGGGGGTGCGCATGCGCATCTCCTTAACCATTGGGAATGATCGCCGAGCGCTGCCGCGGCGGCCGGCGCGGCGGCAGCGGCGCCCCCGGCCGGCGGCGGTAGATCGTGACCGTCCCCGGCGGCTGGGCGAGGCGCAGCCGCACCGCCGCTTCGTAGGCGTCGTCGAACCAGGGCTTGGTGACGATCGGCCGGCTG